>DATGOF010000279.1:0-10703 GCA_035306285.1 Acidobacteriota bacterium
CTTCCCACTGGCGTCAACGATTTCAGCACCCTGCGGAGCCGCAATATCGGTTCCGACGGCAGCTATCTTTCCGTCTCGGATCAAAATAGAAGCCCGATCATAGGTGCCCTGACTCACCGTCATTACCGTTGCATTACGGATCAGAATCTCCTGTCCTGCCAGGGGCGTTATCAGAAGCAGGGCCAGTAGCAACGACACTGTATTGCGCCGAAGGCCGGAGTGTAGCGAGCATCCCAGAGGGGAAATCCGTTGATTCATCGCCTCGTCTCCTCGTCCTCTTCTTCATCTTCATCCTCTATTTGTGGACTGGGCAGGTAGCGTTCTCCGTCGACAAACATGAGTTCTATCCTGGTCTTCTCAGAGAAGAGCTCGCCGTCGGTGACAATCAAATTGGCAATTTTACCGGCCTCGATGGTTCCCAGCCGGTCGTCGACGCCGAGTATACGCGCTGCGAAACTGGTAGCCGCCCTCAGTGCAGCATCCGGTCCCAACCCGGCCTCGACACAGGTTCGTACACCCTTCAGAAAGTCAGCCGGCTTCATCGGGTGGGTAGAGGCGAACCCGAAGAGGACACCCTCATTCTGAAGAAGGGATGCTGCCTGCCGCGCCGCCTGGCGGTACCTCAGCTCTCGAAGAGAATCCTCAAGATAAGGATTCCTTTTGCTCTTATCCGGCGCTTTCGGGAAGTTCAGGCTAACCAAGACGGGAATGGCGGCTTTTTTCAGCTCCTCAGCCAGCGAGACGGCCTCGTAGCCACCGACCAGAACCATTTTTACCTGGTGTTCGCGCGCAATCTGGAGAGCCTGGCGGATCCGATGCACTCGTTCGGCAGGGAACAAAAGCGGCATTGATCCAGATATCACGGAAGAAAGGGCTTCCAGTCGCAGATCGGTGTGTGGACGTGGCAAACCCCGAGAATTCTGGGCATACGTCTGGTGTGCATGCTGGTAGTGCCGCGCGTCTAACAAGGTCTGTTTGATGAACGCCATAACTCCCAGCAAGGAAGCCGGATAGTCGGGAGCTGAGAGACTCTGAAGAGACATCTGCATTCCGGACGCCGGGCTCACGATCATCTCCGAAGGGCTTGTATCACTGAGAGTCACAAGAGCGGTTTGCCCCTGGAAGATGCCTTCACCCGGTGCCAGGTTGAGCGATAGAATACCATGGTCCCGCCAGGCTATCCTGTCTTTCTCATCAAGTTGGAAGCGCTCGGCAACACGAACCTGAGACTTTAACCCCGGTACCTCATTGCCGGGACTGGTGCTTCGGTTGCCTCTTCTTCGGCTTGGAGTTTCGCTTCGATCAAGAGGCCAGAGGGCGTCTATCAAACCCGGATACACCTGTTTGCCGGAAAGGTCGATCTGCCATGCGTCAGCTGGAACATTGATGCCCCTACCGACTGCTTCAATAAGACCATCTCGAAGCAAGATGGTTGCTTGCTCGAGGACTGGCCCGGTTCCGGTATGAACCGTTACATTAAGAAGGGCAAATGACGGAGGCGTTGTCGGAGGAATATCCCCGATTCGATCTCCCAGGACTTCCTGTGCGAGAACTGCTCGACACAAAAGAGCCACGGAAAGAATGGCAATGAACCAGAAATCTCGATGTGACTTCATCGTGGAAAAGACTGTTTCTCCGGAATCTTTACCGTTGGTTCAGGAAATTTTCTGTCGGCTGTCCAGAGTTTATTCAACTCGTCCGGGTGGCGCAAGCATCCTTCAAGCCCTGCTCACCAGTAAAATACTTCTATGTCTGTTGAGGGAATCGGTGCGGGAGCCTTGAAGATGGCCCGAAAGATGGTTGCTACTATCTTTCCCCGCCATTCTGTTTCTCGCCAGGATCGAGACCGCCTTTTGACGATGATCACCTTGCTGGCACTGGATGATCTGCGCGGCAGCAGAGTGATCCAGTGGAAGTCGCAGCCTCCCCCGCATTCGGTACTGCAATTTCGAAACGGTGAAGTCGATATTCAGCGAGCGGAGAAGTCTCGATACGTAATTAAAGAAGCGCTGTCAGACCGGGAAATTGAGGAGATTGTTGATCGCGTAGAAGCCATTTTGGACCGCTACAACATGAGCGAAGACGAGCGGGATACACTTTATACAGCTCTTCCCTGTCTCGGCCTGGCCAAGTTACAGGCATTCTTTGACTGGAAACAGCCGCCCCCGTTTGATGAGCTGGGATAGTGTTCGTGAGACACTGATCTTTGTTTAGTTGCGGATGGAGTTTGTGAGGTGAGACCCTGAAGCGAGAATGCAGCAGAATCCCTGATTCAGGACGCTAGTGCGTCATTGCATAGATGATATAGTTCGTCCCCAGTTGAAAAGCCAGATTAGCATAACGTCGCGGATAGGCTTCGACCTCGGCCCACTCCCAGGCATCACCCAGATCCACGTTGTAATTGATCATCACCATCAGCCTGCCGTCGTCATTCTCGATACCCATATATCGCGCCTGGTAACCTCCCTTTTCCCAGGTCCGACCGCTATACAAGTACTGAATTCCCGGCACTTGATACAGTTCTTCGATGTTGAAATAACAGTGAAAGATCGGGTGTGAGAGCGGAAGATCTCTCGGTTCGTACTCCGGAAAGACACGCTTGATCTGGCTGTAAAATTGTCGCCATTCCCATTCGCCATGGAAGTCGTCCACTACCAGAAAGCCGCCCCTCAGCAGGTACTCTCTCAATTGGACTACTTCCGCTTCGGACAAATACATGTGACCGACCTCTACTGCGTAGATGAAAGGGTACTCGAAGATCTCGGGTGACAGAATTGCGACGCTCTTATTCTCCGGATGAATGAATTCGAAGTCGGTCAGCTTCCGGAGCGCATAAAGAAACTGGCGATCGGCTTTGGGATAATCAACAGCCCAGTTAGAACCGCGCCTCCAACTACCTCCGGAATAAATCAATCTGGCAAATGTGAATTCAGCCGTAGGGTAGGTGTCTGCGCGGCTGGAGAAATCGACTTTGGTAGCCAGAAGGACGGCGGGGAGGACCATGAGAATAAGTATTTTTTTCAACATTCCTTAATTAAATTATAAAGTGTGTAGTAGGTCTCTAATGGTTCATTGCGAAACGAAAATCCTTATCCTGCTACTGGCGCTTCTTGCAGAAAGTGTCTCCGCCGCACCTCAGATTTCCGCAGGCGACTTTCAGAACCTCTCCCTCTCACTCAGCGAGCCCGGCGGCTACTTTGATACCGACAATCTGATATCGAATGAAGCTTCTTACCAGCATATCATTCCGGCCGTTCGTAGGCACGTTCCAAAAGGTGCGGCCTATATCGGAGTGGGGCCCGACCAGAACTTTACCTATATCCTGCATACGCTCCCAAGCGTTGCTTTCATCCTCGACATACGAGAGGACAACCGTTTGCTGATGCTTTACTACAAAGTCCTCTTTGAGGAGTCACCCACCCGGTGGGATTTCATAGGAAAATTACTGGGGCGGGCAACCTCCGGGATAGCTCCTCCCGCAAATGCAGAATTACCTGAACTGCTCGACCAGATACAGCAGGTACCCACAGACATCGATTTCTTCGAAGAGCAGTTTCAACGCAACTGGACCGTTTTGGAAGAGAAAGCCGGACGCCTTCTGAAAAGCGGGGATAAAACCAAGCTGTATCGAATGGCTCGTACCTTCTTCGAGGAAAATCTTCGCCTCAAATTTCGCAGCTTCGGGAGGCCGCCGCGGCCTCATTATCCCTCTCTGAAGGATCTTCTCCTGGAAACCGATCGGACGGGTTTGCGCCGACACTACCTAAACCGGGAGGAAGATTACCAGTTCTTGCGGAAACTGCAGATGGACAATCGAATCATTCCAGTCGTTGGCGATATCGCCGGGCCCTGGGCCATGGAAAGAATCGGACAGTTTCTGCGAAGGCGGGAACTCAAGTTGGGCGCCTTCTATCTTTCCAACGTGGAATTCTATCTCTTCAACAGCGGCCGATTCGCTCGTTTTGCTCAGAATTACCAGCAGCTGCCCTTACACTCTGAAGGTCTTATACTGCGCAGCTACTTCAGTTATGGATTCCGCCACCCGGAATCTGTACCCGGCTACAGCGTGGCATCGCTGGTACAGAAGAACAAAGACTTTCTAAGGGACCTTAGAATCGAACCTTACCAGAATTACTGGGAGATGATCCTTCGCGGATATCTTCCACTTACGACTGATTGAATGGCGGTTCTTCGGTCCAGTCGATGTTTCCGGAAAGTGCGTTTAGCGCCAAGAGCTGAAGCCGAGTTCTCACATTGCCATGAGAATCTAGCTCCTGTGAGGCTTTTGCAACAATATGGGGAGGGGGGGCTGGCACGATCGAAAACTCGGCTTCAGGATCGAAACCCAGGAGCACGGTTCCTTCAACGACTTTCAACACGGTGTGTGGCGGTGGAGGCTGAAACCATTCGATTCGATCCTCGTTTTCGACCAGTGCTGCCAAAGCTGCAGCCGTGAGTAGCCGATTAAGGCGCGGATCTGCTCCACTCAGATTTCTTTCTGATAATTCTTTCCAGGCTTTTCTGACCAAACTCTTTTGAATCTTATAGCTCATGTTACGAATATTCGTGATCCGCCAACTGTCTTGCAGTAGAAAAGATCGTTAGTCGTAATATGCGAGGGCTCGGCCCGGACTCTGTAGATCGGAACCGATACGCTGAAAACCACCTCCAGTATATTCTTGGGCCAAAGGGCAGACACGTTCAATAGAGGGTTCAACCGATGTAGCGAAAGGGGGGTCCGGCCGCCTCAATAGAATGGATTTGCCTGGGGGGTGCTTTCTCCGCGGTAAATGGAGCTGTACTTCAGATAATTCTCGGCGAAACCACGTATCGATTGAATCTCATCGGCACTGAGATCACGGACCACCTTGGCAGGGCGTCCAAGGACCAGAGAACGAGGAGGAATCTCAACACGTGAAGTCACCAGAGAACCAGCACCAATAATTGTTTCAGTTCCAATTACCGCATGATCGAGAATGATGGAGCCCATCCCCACCAACACCAGGTCTTCGATCGTACAGCCATGGACAATCGCACTGTGTCCCACGGTGACATAGCGGCCGATTTGAACAGGAGCACTTCCTTTGGTGACATGGACGACTGCATTGTCTTGAATATTGCTGCACTCACCAATGCGGATCCAGTTTACATCTCCTCGGACGGTGGCATTGAACCAAATGCTCGCTTTCGGTCCCAGTGTGACGTTTCCAATCACTTCGGCTGAGGGAGCGATGAAGTTCGAATCGTCATAGGAAGGGGTGGAATCGAGGAAAGGCCTAATCATCTGTATCTTTCCGGGGCGTTGGCCGGGTAGCACCTTACCCATTTCGGTCGTTCGAGTCTGGCTTTACCGTTTCAATTCTTGTCAAGTATACAATACACGGGGTATGTGGGATCGGAAGGTGCCAGGTACGAACGTGATTAGAATTTTTGACGACCAGGCCAAGATTTACGATCAGCGTTGGGCCTCCTACATCGAAGCGTCTGTTCGAGAGACAATCGCCCGCCTCGAGTTCACCGGGAATGAGAAAGTTCTTGAGCTTGCCTGTGGTACGGGGGCGCTAACTTTTCGGCTTCTGGAGAAATGGTCGGGGTTGAACATCATTGGACTCGACATCAGTCGAGGAATGCTGTTGAAGGCTCGCGAACGCCTCGGGAACCGGTTTCCTCTCGTGAGTGCGGATGTTCACCAGCTTCCGTTTGCCGCCGGGGAATTCGATGTTGTGATCAGCTGTAATGCGTTTCACTACTGGCGGCATCCCAGACTCAGTCTCCGGGAAGCATCCCGCGTACTGGTACCGGCCGGCAGACTCATCATCACCGACTGGTGTGACGACTATCTTGCATGTCGGCTATGTGATTACTATTTGAGGCTGTTCGATCGGACTCATTACCGCATGTATGGCAGCGCTGACTTTCGGGAGCTTCTGGAATCCGTTTCATTTTCCAGAATTCAGTTGGAACGATATAAGATCAGCTGGCTGTGGGGTTTGATGACCGTCTCTGCGCGCTGGCTGGAAGGAGCTGGGGGAGAGCAACACAATTGTTAAGGTTAATCATTTTGGATACACTTTCGAAGGTGTTTTCGAGAGTTCTGCTTGCTAAGTCGCCCGGGAGGAGCGAATGTTCAGATCCAAAATTAAGTCAACAATCTCAATCGTTTTGACTATCGCAATAGGTTTAATGCCCTGCCTTCTGGCTCAATCTCAGGTAGTGGCTCCCCAGGAACTTCGCCAGGCTGTTATTGATTCGGCTAAAGCAAGGCGGCAGAAAATCGAACGGATCCAGGGGTTCTTTTCATCTGAGCCGGTGCGGAAAGCAATGGCTTCTGCCGATCTGAATCTCCAGTATGTGCAAAACGCCGTTCCTTTTCTCTCGGCAAAGGAACTGGGCCAGCTAGAAGCGCGAGTCAACCAGATTGAAGAAGACATTGTGGGCGGGGCCCTCACAAACCAGGAGATCACCTACATTCTTATTGCCCTGGCAACCGCCGTAATCGTCCTGATTATCGTTGACGACTAAAGTTAACAATGCATCGATGGCTCTGTTTGTGGATCATACTGGCTATTCATGGGACGGTTACCGCGGGCATCTGGATGGATGTGCCTTTTGTCCGGCAGCCTGAGAACGGCTGCGGCGCGGCTGTGGCCTCGATGGTGCTCCAGTACTGGACCGACAGAGGCTATCCCTCAACTCTCTCAACCGAAGTCGAGGACATCAAAGCCGCTATCTATTTGGAGGAACAGAAAGGGATAGCGGCTTCTGCGATGAAGGAGTACTTTCGGGCGGCTGGCTATGATGTGTTCGCTTTCACCGGTGATCTGGAACTTCTCGAGGTCCACCTCAAGCAGGGCAGGCCCATGATCGTCTACCTCGAAAATCGTGGCGGCAGAAGCTTCCGCCATTATGTGGTCGTTGTCGGCTTGGACCGCGAGTCCGGCTACATACTCGTCAATGATCCTGCAGAACGTAAGCTGAAGAAAATCTCTCTGTCGATTTTCAAAAGGCAGTGGGAAACGGCAAATCACTGGACTTTGCTCGCACTGCCCGCCGCAGGCCGTTAAGACGTGCGGGTCTTTCCTTTTCTGTCGTTATTCTTGGTTTTGATCTTTGCAGTGCCTGATCCGTGGCTCCTCGCCCAGGAGCCTGCACCACCGTCGGCCCTTACGAGCGATTCCGAGTTGAAACAGATGCTTCAAGCGGAGAACTGGGAGCAGCTCGTCGACATCTTGTCTCGCCTGGATCCGAGAACGGTCGATCAGGACTACCTGCTGGGGCTTTCTCTGGCACGCCTGGACCGACTCCTTGAGGCCGAGCGGATTTTTCGGTCGGGGATGGAGAAGGCTCCTCATGATCCTCGTTTCCCGCTTGGATTAGCTGGAATCGAATTCAAAAGGAGAAAACTGTCGGCGGCTGAAAAGTGGCTGCGTGCAGCCAGAGCGCGCGAAGCTGACGCCAAATACGTCAACGAGTTCCTGGGAACCATTTACTATCTGCGGGATAATCTCGAGTCCGCGCTCAAGTACTGGAATCGATTGGGAAGGCCTGAGATTTCCAGCGTCCATTTCCTGCCTGCTCCATCGATCGATCCCATAGTGTTCGATCGATTTCTTAGCTTCGCACGAAACGAAGTCCTCACACTGGACCAACTGAGGACCACTCAGAAGCGAATTGAGGCCTCAGGAGTTTTTTCCCGGGTGCAATTCAAGCTGGACCCTCTGGATGAAATCAGGTTTGAACTGACCTTGCTGTCAACCCCTCGTGCCGGAGTCAATCATGGCAAGAAAGCGGCTCTTTTTTCTATCGTCAAGGAGCTTCCTTTTCAGACCCTGCGCTTCGATCTCTTCAATCCAAGGAAAAAGGCAAGCACTTGGGAGAACTCTTACCGCTTTCAATCAACCCGCCAGCGGCTTCTGAGCCGATTTGCAAAGCGCCTGGAGTCGACGCCCCAGTGGGGCTACTGGTTTTTGTTCGATCTTCGCAGTGAGGAGTGGCAACTGAATCCTGCTTTTACGCACAGGGAGTTCGGACCTTTTGACTTTGAGAAGGTCGGGGGCAGTGCCGGCTTTGAATATCTCGGTGGTGACGACTGGCAAGTAGCCTCTGATTTTCAGTTTGGATGGAGGGAGTTCAAGAGTTTGGATGGTACATCAGGAGGGCGGTTTACCAGTGGGGCTCTTCTTCGGCTCAGTGGGGATGTGCGACAGCTTTTGTGGAGGCGCCCAGAGGAGGATCTCGAGCTAGGAACCTATCTGCGGGGAGGGCTGGGCTCAGTTCCCACCGATGAATACGGGGTATTTCCCTGGATAGAGGGAGGTCTTTTTTTCAGCTCCTACCTGGACCGTGACAAGCATGATTGGAGGGTAATTGCGAATCTCCGCACCGGCCGAATTGGCGAATCGGCTCCCTTTGATCAGCTCTATGTGTTGGGAATCGACCAGGACACTGATCTCTGGCTTAGAGGGCATTCTGGAGTCGCTCATGGCCGCAAAGGAAACTCACCGGTTGGAAATCAATTTTTTCTTTTCTCGACTGGAATTGTCCGGCCCCTCTGGGAGAGTGGGTTATTTGCGCTCGAAATCGGGCCTTTTCTGGATTCGGGCTGGATTGAGGATACTGCGGGACAGTTTGCAACTGGTGATTGGCTACTGGATCTGGGCATTCAGCTCAATGTCAGGTTGCTCGGCGATGTGATCGTTCAGCTCTCATACGGAAGAGACTTAAAGGACGGGACCGACTCTTTCAGGGCTCTTCCGAGTTCACGAACATTTCCGTAAAATTGCAAACCGGCATGAGGGAGGGTGTGGTATTGATTAGCCCCTCCCTTTCTGCCGCTCCATTAGGATATTGTAGTGTGCCAATTTGCGCTCCAGCCTTTCTCTCAAGGTCTTCCGTTCGTAGTCTTCCACACAGCCATTGATAAGATCCTGGAGAGTTACGATCTCCTTGCGTAGTTCCATTTCTGGTGGCAGTACACCCGCATCCTTAAGAATCTTGAATCCAATTCTCAGGTCTTCCGGAACTCGCGAGTAGTCCTCGAGGGGAATGGGCTTGCCTTTAAGCGCCAGATTATCGAATTTGCCTTCTTCCATCGCCCCACGGATCTTTTTTTCGGCGATTTCGCGTAACATATCCATCGTTTCCTCTGTACCACCAGATCATGCTGGAAGTCCAATCGTCGAGGTACCCAGCTATATGAAGGGCAAAGTGTATACAGGGCCGGCAAGTAAAAATTTTATGACTCAACTCTGCTTCGGTTGCCCAGGAGGGAGAAGAGAACCGGCAGCACCACCAGCGTCAGCAGTGTCGAGGTGACCAAACCCCCTATGACGACGGTCGCGAGTGGACGTTGGACTTCTGCTCCCGCTGAAGTTGCAGTGGCCATCGGCAGGAATCCGAGGCTTGCTACAAGCGCTGTCATCAGTACCGGTCTCAGGCGAACGGAAGAACCTTCGATTATCGCCTGGCGGAGAGAGTTTCCTTTCTGCAACAGCCGGTTAAAATAAGAGACCAGCACGACGCCGTTGAGAACGGCGACCCCAAAGACAGCAATAAAACCGACCGAGGCGGAGAGGTTCAGGTTCATATCTCGCAGCCAGAGCGCCGCAATCCCCCCCACGGCTGCGAATGGAACGTTCACGAGGATGAGCAGAGCCTGGGATACCGAGTTGAAGGACCAGAACAGAAGAACAAAGATCAGGAAGATTGCCGTAGGTACCACCACCGACAGTCTGCGCATGGCACGTTCCTGATTCTCGAACTGGCCACCCCACTGCAGATAGTAGCCTGTCGGCAACTGGACCTGTTCTTGAATTCTCTCCCGAACTTCCGCAACGAACCCACCCAGGTCTCGTCCTCTGACATTGGCCTGAACGGCCAGCCTTCGCTGGCCGTCTTCCCTCTGAATGACCTCAGGAGAACTCAATTGCTTGATATCGGCTACCTGGCGCAGATCGATCAGCTCTCCTTGAGGTGCTCGCAATTGAATCCCACTCAAAGTCTCACGATTAGCCCGATAAGATTCAGGCAGGCGAATCACCACATCGAAACGCCTCCTGCCGTCGATCATTTCAGTAACGTGCCATCCTCCGACAGCGGCCTCTATCAGTTCTGCCAGCTCTGAAATGTTGACTCCGTACCTGGCCAACTCTTCACGCCACGGGATAATCTGCCATTCAGCGGCTCCCGCGAAAACCTCCTTTTGTACGTCGGCAGCACCTTCTACATCAGAGACGACGTGAAGAATCTGATCAGCAATTGAATCGAGAATCTCCGGATCATCTCCGAACACTTTTATTGCAAGATCGGCTTTCACACCGGATATGGTCTCATCCAGCCGCATCGCCATGGGCTGCGTGAAGTTGTAAACGACACCGGGAAATTTTTCTATCTCTCGGCTCAGGGCTTCGATCAACCCTTCCTTGGTTCGTGCCGTCGTCCACTCTTCTCTGGGCTTGAGCATGACATAGACATCCCCCTGATAGATTCCCATTGCTTCAGTGGCCAGGTCTGGGCGTCCGATCTTGGTGACGACGCTTTCCACTTCTGGAAACTGGAGGATGAGTTTTTCGATCTCATTGCTGATCTTAACTGACTCCGTCAGGGACACACTGGGGAGTTTGCGGGTCTCGATCAGGATCGAACCTTCGTCAAGCCGGGGCATGAACTCGGTTCCGATGAACGCCAGTGAGCTTAGGGACCCT
>DATGOF010000280.1:0-2610 GCA_035306285.1 Acidobacteriota bacterium
AAAGTTACTCGAGGCTAAATTGAACTCCTGAACGGAGTCAGGGTTTGGAAAGGGGAGGCTGGCATTCAGGTAAGTATCGTTATGGCCGGTCCCATCGAGCTGAAAATTGACCTGGGCGATTCCCGCACCGTTGACGCCGGCCGTCTCCTCGCCCGGGTAGACACCTCCATGTCCACAAATCCGACAACTGTCGCGGCCTAGATCGACTGTGCCGGCTGCCAGGTAGATGAGTCGTTCCGGTCTCCTTCCTTCCAGAGGAAGGTCGACGATTCGTCGTTCATCCACCAGCTGTCCGCCGGTGGCAGTCCTTGTTTCCAGCAACTCGGCGGAAGCCTGCACCGTTACCTGTTCGCCGATTTCCCCCACCTGGAGTGTGACGTTTTGAGTGGCAGCTTGATTGACCGCCAGGGTAATGCCGGACTGGACATAGCTTCGGAAGCCAGGCATTTCAACGGTAAGTTGGTACTGTCCGACCGGCAGGCGAGGAAAGAGGTAGTTGCCTCGATCGTCGGTCAGCGTGTTTTCAGTGAAAGCCGTATCCACATTGCTGACTGTCACCTGCGCACCGGGAAGTACTGCTCCTGTTTCATCAGTGACCGTCCCACCAAGGCTCGCGGTTGTGTACTGGGCGTACAGCGGGACGGTACTGACCGATAAAACGACGATACCTATAATCACTGCAAAGAACCGTGGGAACCGGCAGCTCATGCGACACCCCCTTTGGCTTTTGGCATGCCATATGATGGATTTACCGTGACAATCTTAGTTCTGCCACGAGAGGATCGCAAGCAGAGAGTTTGTAAAGAGAAACTGACGACGGAGAAGCGGTTCACAAAGCGACAGGAATGGCCTGACGGCACGCGGATGCACTGCCCGCCGAGAAATCATCCTCGGAGTTCCCTGACTCTGTATGTGGATAAGCCCTCAAGCAAGCAGCCGAGGATCAGGCAAATTGGTCTTTACCGAAACGGAATCGCCACGCTGGGTGCTCAAACGCAGCATCATGATGGTGTCCTCAAGGTGAGACTCCATTACAACCCTGGCTCCTTCGGCGTCACGTTCCTTGAGTTTCTTCACAATACGGGAATGATAAAAAAGGACTCGCTGCGGAGCCTGAGCAATGGTGTTCAGGAGCTGAAATCTCACCTGTCTCATCACCCCGTTCAGCGACTCCACCAGCACTTCCAGCAGGGGGTTCCGAGTGGCACGTGCCAGCAGCGTATGAAATTCCATGTCTTTGGAGGCAAACCGAGAGATGTCCAGTCGAGCTTTCCCACCGCCATACAGCCTCTTCATTTCTCGGAGATTCCGCTCCATCTCCCGGATATCTGAAGCGCGGGCTCGCTCGGCTGCAAGTTCCACAATCCCGATCTCGAGGGCCGTCCTGGTCTCGTGAATATCCTCTATCTGAAAGACATTAGCGCTCAGTAGCAGGTCGATCGGATTGGTGACGATTTCGGCTCCCAGCTCACAGACATAGGTTCCAGAACCGGCACGCACCTCGACGAGGCCTTTGGCTGTGAGCAAACGAACGACTTCTCGAACCACGGTCCGGCTCACACCCAGCATTTCACCGAGCGTTCTTTCTGCAGGTAATTTCTCGCCCGGTTTCAGCGACTTATTTATTATTAATGTCTGAAGTTGATCGAGGGCACGTTGAGTGAGGGTGGCCTCGCGAGAAATTGCCGTGAACATCAGACTAGATCCCCCCTAGTGTGCAGCCACAAGCCTGGGCTTCCCCAATTTGCGAGACAGTCCCACGCGACCCCCAGCGCGCCAGGACTGCCCCAATCCCCTATGGAGCGGGAAAATGGGTCAATTTTCTGCACCGCCCGCTCATTAAAAAGCGATCATACCACACGCCGACGAAAACCTCCGGCCTAAAAAGGGCCTTCTTAGCTACCAGGCCGCAACCGTCGCTACTCGCGGCACCAGTTGGCGTCCCCGTTCGGCGCCCGGCGTTCAGCCCCTCGGAACCGCAGAGGACCAGACTGCCCTGCGACCGCGCGGGCCAAACCTGTCTCAGTGACCTCTCAAGCAAGCGTCTCGGATGGTTGATCTAGTTTGGTTTCCAGTTTCTTGTGTGGCTTTCGGGTCCTTTTATCTTGACCGCACCGAAACGGCAGACTCCGTATTTGGTTCCTGGTTTCTCCCTTTTCAAAACGGTATCTTTTCTCCAGAATTGAGTGACCCATCAATTGACCCCCGGAGAGTCCAATATGAAAGCATCACAGCGCACTTCCCTCCTATTACTGGCGATCCTTCACTCTCTACTGGTCCTGCCCTGCGCGCAGGGTCTGGAGTATGTCAGAAAGCACTACACTAAATACGAGTACACCATTCCAATGCGCGACGGCGTCCGTCTCTTCACGGCCGTTTACGTCCCCAAAGATCGCTCCCAAACGTATCCGATACTGCTGAACCGGACACCCTATAGCGTGCGCCCCTATGGTTCAGACCAGTATCGCGAGAATATCGGTCCCTCTCCGCTGTTTGCCAGGGCCGGGTACATTGTGGCTTACCAGGACGTCCGAGGCCGTTGGATGTCGGAGGGAGAATTCGTCCATGTTCGGCCCCCTGTCGCGTCAAAATCGTCGGATCAGCAGATCG
>DATGOF010000281.1:0-5586 GCA_035306285.1 Acidobacteriota bacterium
ATGCTGTTCGCTTTCAGAGGCTTCTGGCTCAAGACCTGCTCCTGGTCAGCACTCAACGGCATACGTTCGCACTCGATCCCGACTCAGGACATACCATCTGGCGGTTCCGAAATCTTCAGATCTTTCCTGAGGACGTCCACCTCTTTCCGGAGGAAGACCTACTCATCATCTCCGAGGGCTGGGGTGGAGTAATGGGGGACGCCGAAACGACTCTGCTGGCCATTAAGGCTTCCTCTGGCCAGTTGTTGTGGGAGTCCAAACCTTTCCCTGGAAAGATTCTCGACGTGGTGGCGGCCCGGCACAAGGATCGACTTCTGGCCGTTGGGGCTTCGACGCCCCATCAAAAGGGAAGCGGGCGAATGACTCGTCCATTGAGCATTTACCTGATAAATGGTGCTACGGGAGAATTTCACTGGAAGCATGACTTAAGAGACGCAACAACACTGGCTCCTCTGGGTAGGCGAAAAGGAGTTGATGGTCGAGATTATCACTTCTACGGTCTCCACGCTCACTGGGCTCCACAATTCACAGAACAGTCCGTGTATCTGTTTTTCGATGGAGTTCACTGTCTCGATCTCACCACCGGAAAGCTCCGCTGGAAACAAATCTTCCCTGCCACAAGACGAGACCTCATTCGCTCTACCGCACGTCCCCTCCTGACCTCGGAGAGGATATACCTGACGGGACACAACCGGGTATTCGCTCTGAACCCTTCCACCGGCAAAATGATATGGAGCAGTCCAGAAATAGGAGCTGTTTCCACGTTCCACGAGGCAGAAGATGCTCTTTATGCCCGGGTTGGTGGCCAGTTTCTGGATCTATCCGCTAACACTTGGAAAACAAACGGCTCCGCAGGAATGGTCCGGCTCGACAAGGAGAATGGCCAGCCTCACTGGGAGTGGAAGAGGGCCGGCGAGAGCATTTCGAATGTTATTCTCGACAACGAGAGGTTCTTCTGCGCAGGAGAAAAGCGTTTCTTTGTTCTCGACCCGAAAACGGGCCGAGAGATCATGAGCTTCCGTCATGAACTGGATCCTGCTCCCCGTTTTATTGGGCTGAATGAAGCTGGCAACTTCGTTTTACTCGGAGATGGACAGGTCGCCAGTTTTGATCGACTTCTGGCAACTCTCCAATGGAGCCATCGTTTCGAATCACCTGAATCGGGACTCTGGAAATCTCTGACCGGGGGATTGTTGTCAGTTGCAGGCTCTATGCTGGTAGCTGCTTCTTATGGACTGAATTATCAGCGTGATTGGATTCCAGACATCCCCGCGCCTCTGGGAGACCTGCTCGATTATGAGCGCCGGGTGATTCGAATGGGACGTATGGCCGGAATCACGCTGTTAGGGACAGGCCGTAATTTAACGCGGGATAGTCACTTTAGCGAAATTGAAAACGCACACCTGTACGCTCTGAGCAGGGAGCCGGACAGCAAGGAATGGGGAATTCTCGGGTTGAACCTGAACAACGGCAGGATCGATCAGTTCGTTTCTCTCGACCCGTTTGAAACCCAATTTATTATCAGTGGTTCACTTCGCCGAGTTTTTCGGGTGGAGAATTCGACGGTTTACGCTGTCGATTTTATCAGACAGTCTGTACCATCAATCCAGAGTCGCCATGAGCGGCCATAAACCAGACAACAGATGGGTTGGCCTCGAACAGCAGAACTCGGCTAGAATCCTCCCCCGCCACCGCCGCCGCCGCCACCACCACTGAAGCCCCCGCCACCGCTGAAAGAGGATCCACCTCTGCTCCTTGGCGTCGAAGCCATGACGGTTCCAGCCTGCGTTGACATTTGTCCCAGCCGAGAAACCAGAGTCGAAGGCTGAAAATGGGGCATGCTGGCCCCCCGGTACCAGTCCGGTGGTTCGGCAAAAACATCCTGGAACGCTTTCGCCCAGCTTTCTTCGACTCCCAGAGCCATGGCATAGGGAAGATACTTTTCAAACATTTCCGGGCCGGTGATCATTGTTTTAAATCGGTCACTTTCAACGCGGTCGAGGAACTCCTGAAAGCCCAGGATCTCCTCCAGCTTCCTTGCCCCCAGTCCCGTTCGGGCCGGCATAATCCAACCAAAAGCACCAATGATAGCGGGTGTAAGGATAACTGCCATGAGAGAGGGATAGGCGGACGACTGGGATAAGGAGAAAGGAATCCCGGCCCACAGCGCCAGGACAGCCACAGCCGCTGCGAGTATCAAATAAAATCTTCGTACTTTGTCCGGTCGTTGCCCGTAACAATGCAGCGAAAGGAGTCGATCAAAAATTCCTTCACGCAACTCTGGCAATCTCTTGTAGAAGCGGTTTTTCAGATCTTCCAATGCTACACGATCGCGGGTTCCACCTTTGAACAGTTCGTCCAGAAGCTGTCGTTCATAGGAGTGAAGCACCGTCCAGTCTTCCGGACCCGTCTTGCGGATAAAGGCATAACTTGTATCTGACCACAAACCAAGAAACTTGGAATCCGTGATCTCTTCGATCTCAAGGTGCCCCCGCACCGCCAGATCGACCAGCGTGGCGGTGATGTCTCGCATGTCCGGGCGATGATCCAACAGTGTCCCCACTTCAGCCGGGGTCATGCCCTCGGGAGGCTCATATCGGGGTACGATCGGTAGCGTTTCTGGATCCTTCCCCCTGCTCTTCCACAACCTGAACATCAGAAAAAAGACAGCCAATGGAATGAGCAGTGGCCACAGACTGAGAAGAAACGTCAGTCCTTTCTCCAACGCCGTCGGCCGCTGGACTACCCCGGGGTCCCAGGCTACGGCCACCGTTAATCCTTCGTGGATATTAAGCTCGCGAGTCGTCTCGAAGCTGATCACACTTGCATCCAGGCTGATAGCGGCGGCACTTTCCCTCGAACCGTATGCCCCGGTATAGGCAGCCGTTCGAATACCGGAGACTCCATTTGGGAGGCGTATCTGTGCCACGGCTCGCCGAATAGGAATCTCCCACTCATCTCCAGTCACATTCCAGTAGAGCTCATCGTACTCTTCGAAGAATTGGAGAGCATTTCCGACCCGGTAACGGAGGACAACGATGCGAGTGCTATCCACCGCATCAGGGACCCAGACCTTGATTTTCCGGTAGTGATTCTCGCGGCTGCTCTCATACCTGAGCGGGTTCCCCGCATCATCGGTTACGTCGATGACAGAAAGATCAAGGCGGAAGTCGGAGTCGCGCGGAGTCGAGTATCGCACCGGAATGAGTCGATAGATACCATTCCAGGCTCCGGTAAACTGAAATGCGATTCTTTCGGTGACGACAATCTGGCCCTTCTGAAGGACCTGGATCTCGCACTGAAAATCGCTGATCTCAAGAGAGCGAGAGTATACAGAGACAATGCTGAGAAGAATGACAAAGGAAGCAAGAGGAAAACGTGACAGTCGCGACATCCTGCATCACACGTCCGGAGAGGAGGTGAACTGGACCTTTGGTACAGCCCGCTCGGCGTCCGAATCCAGCTCGAAGAATTCGCGCTCCTGGAAGCCGAAGACCTGAGCGATAAGGTTTGATGGAAACTGGTGAATCTTCGTATTTAGATCTCGGACGACCGCGTTATAGTAGCGTCGAGCGTTCTGTATTGCATCCTCGATACCTTCAAGTGAGGACTGCAATTGTGCGAAATTTTCCGACGCCCGTAGCTGGGGATAATTCTCCGCCAATGCGAAAAGAGCCTGCAATGTGCGAGTCAGTTCACCCTCTGCCCGCGAGCTCTCTTCAGGGCTGCGGGCGGCCACTGCCCGGGTCCTGGCCTGGATTACGGATTCCAGGGTTTCTCGTTCATGACCGGCATACCCTCGAACCGTCTCAACGAGATTCGGAATAAGGTCGTGACGGCGTTTAAGCTGCACGTCGATATCAGACCAGGAACTCTCCGCTCTTACTCTGAGGCGCACCAGATTGTTGTAGATGACAACAACTCCCACCACCAGTAAACCGACAAGAATGAGCAGTAAGAGGAGCATGATTGGCCTATTGTCGCCTATTGAGACATGAACGCAACTCTTTTTCGACTGACAGCACGATCTTCAAAACGAAATACCTGTTATTCCTGGGATCGAAGATTTCCCTATAATACGACACGACCGGATCCTGAGTCACCAACTCGAAAAGGAGAAAACCAATGGCTGACGTAATTGACTACCGAATTTATGGCGACGACATGCAAATCGTTGAGATCGAATTGGATCCGAGCGAGGCTGTTCGAGCTGAAGCCGGAGCCATGATGTTTATGACTCAAGGCATCCGAATGCAGACTTCCACTGAAGGAGGACTATTTCGTGGTCTCAAAAGGATGGTTACAGGCGAAAGCTTCTTTATTACCACCTTTGTGAATAGCGGCCAGGGAAAACAACGCGTCGCCTTTGGAGCCCCTTATCCAGGCAAGGTTATAGCACTGGACCTTAGCCGCCTGGGTGGCTCCTTTATCTGCCAGAAAGATGCATTTCTTTGTGCCGCAGCGGGCATCGAGATTGAGGTTGCATTTACCCGCAAGATCGGAGCCGGTCTCTTCGGTGGAGAGGGATTCATCTTGCAGAGGCTGCAAGGCGATGGCCTCGCCTTCATTCATGCGGGGGGAACAATTATTTCTAGAGAACTCGCGGCGGGAGAGACCATTAGGGTCGACACGGGTTGTCTGGCAGCCATGTCCACGTCAGTCCATTATGACATTCAGTTCATTGGAGGATTTCGCAATGCCCTTTTTGGTGGTGAGGGAGTCTTCCTCGCCACCCTGACGGGACCGGGCTTGATCTATCTGCAGAGTCTTCCATTCTCCAGATTGGCTGACCGTGTGATGGCTGCAGCCCGCTCAGGCGTCGGTGAAAAGAAAGGGGTAGCAGGTATTGGGGACAACGTGCTGGGGCGCATCTTCGGAGGGGACTGACCGAGAAAGATGGAAAGCACAGACGCCACGACGGCTGCCATCTCGCTCTCGCTCACTGGTGCGGTCTCAACTCGGTTCACAGCCGGTAGGAAGGGGGTGAGGCCGCCCGAAAGGACGGCGGTATTTTTGGCCAACAAGGTGTGAGCCTGTGGGGGTGGATCCCGAAAAAGGGACTTTATCGCTTTAGGCGGAAGCGTAGCGTGAGATGTACGGTCATACTGGCCAGGCACACAGAGGCGTGGGCGAATCAATGCCTGCCCATCAATCGTTCTCGCCCTCTCTTAACGGCGCTTCATAGCGGACAATCGTGTCGACAATTCCAATCTCCACCCGGCGATTCTGTGCTCTGGCCTCCGCCGTAGTTCCTTCTACCAGAGGATTGCTCTTCCCAAAGCCTTTGGCTGTAATAATGTCGGGATCGATACCCGCTTCAACCAGATAGTCACGCACCACTTTCGCTCTCTTTTCGGAGAGCTCCTGATTGTATTCGTCCGTTCCTATATCATCCGTATGCCCATAGATATTGATGCGGTAACCTTCGGCTGTCAGCAACACGCCGGCAATCCGACTGAGCAATTCCCTTTCCGCTGGACGCAACTGGGCACGATCAAAATCGAACTGGATCGCATCACTGCCCAGGGTCATGATCAAGCCCCCTGGAGTTCGGCGCGTATTGACGAATTGGCCGAGAGTCTCGTT
>DATGOF010000282.1:0-6610 GCA_035306285.1 Acidobacteriota bacterium
AAGGTTGTGCAAACCGTCTGCCCCTCTCTAATTCGCTCAAGGCCGGGACCCACCTTCTCGACGACGCCGGCGGCGTCAGAGCAGGGTATCAAGGGTAGAGGCTGCCTGGGATTATAGTTTCCCCAAACGGTCATCAGGTCTCGATAGTTCAGGCTGACCGCCTGTACTCGGACCAAAACCTCTCCCGGCCCCGGTTCTCGAGGGCCATCCCGCTCAATCAATGTCAGGTTCTCCAGTCCGAAAGAACCACGTATCTCGTATGCTCTCATATCAGTCCAGTCTCTCTTTAAGCCAGGTGATAAGCTCAGTGCGTGCCACGTCAATCTGCTCACCGCTTCGAAGGTCTTTTACAGCGACGACGTTCCGTTGATGCTCATCCGGTCCCAGCAGTAGGGCATACTGGATCTGGCGCTGGTCAGCATACTTGAACTGTTTACCGTAACGATCCTGGCCGGTGTACAGGTCCACCCGCAAACCGGCGCTGCGAAGCTCATGAGCCAGTTCGAGAGAGAGCACGGACGTAGTCTCATCGAAGCGGGTAACAAGCACCTGGGGCTGTCCCTGAAGACGGGATGGAAACATGTTCCGTTCTTCCATGATCAGGAGGACACGTTCAAGCCCGAGGCTGAAACCGCAGGCCGGGATGCTTCTGCCGCTAAACATCCCGATCAAATCGTCGTAACGCCCACCCCCTCCGGCAGATCCAGAATACCCTGGAATGCTGACCTCGAAGATCGGTCCGGTATAGTAGGTCAGGCCCCGGGCGAGATAAGGATCCACGTCTATGTGCGGCCCAGCCGGGCCGGCCTGCAGCAATTCCAAGAGTTGACTTAAGTCTGTCACCCCTTTCGCTCCTGCGGTGGATTGAAGGCGTTCCTCAAGCCAGGCCAGGCACTCATTTTTGCCGTAAGGTTCTTCAGCCATTAATTGCAGTAGTCGATGCGCTGCCTCAGCAGCGATCCCCCGACTGCTTAGCTCTTTCTGAACTCCTTCCGCCCCGATTTTGTCATACTTGTCGAGCGCCACCAGGGCGTCGGTTTCAAGGCTTGAAGCCACGCCCGCGATTTGCATTAGTCCCTTCAGAATGAGCCGGTGGTTCAGGCGTATCCTGAAATCTCCTGGTTGATCAAAGCCCAGTTCCTGTAAGATTCTGGCTCCGGCGGCGATAACTTCTGCCTCCACCAGAAGATCGCCTGAGCCGACGATGTCGACATCACATTGATAGAATTCTCGATAACGGCCCCGGGCGGGGCGATCGGCACGGTATACCGGCTGGATCTGGTAACGCTTAAAGATGCGAGGAAGCTGAGCTTGATACTCTGCGACGACACGAGCGAGAGGGACGGTGAGGTCGTACCGAAGTCCGCTGTCGGCCAGCTCGTTCTCCTGGGGGGAATTCCTTAATGCGCGTTGCAGTTTTTCGCCTCTTTTCATCACGCGAAAAATCAGCTGGTCTCCTTCTTCTCCATATTTCCCCAGCAGCGTTTCCAGGCGTTCCATTGCAGGTGTCTCGAGCGGTTCGAAGCCGTAGGACTGGTAGATCCGCTCCACTATGGCGATTACATAATTTCGCCTCATGACTTCCAGGGGAAGGAAGTCGCGCGTCCCGCTCAGTGGCGCAGTGTTTGTCCTGGGCATCCTACTCATACTCCCAACCTGTTACGATCTGGGTATTCACTGAAAGTGATGAATCTAACATGGTAGGCTAGAGTGTGTCTAAAATGCATGTATCGGGGTCCAAGGGGACGATAGTGACCGTGTAGGACCAGCCGAATGCAACTTTCTAACAGGTGAGCTTATCCCCTGTGCAGAATTGACCTGAGGCAATGAAGTGCGAGATTGAGCAAGATAAAAGGCCGAGGACAACCCTGGGAGTGGTTTCGATGCAATTGAGAATATTGAGTCATCCAATTTTTATAAATTTGAACTTCCACATGCCAATGATTGTGGATCTGTCTCATCCCCTGATCATGGTGACCGGCGAGAACGGTTCCGGCAAGTCCACACTGTTACATTCAATCTACTACGCCTTGAACGGGCAGGAAATCGAGGACTATACGTATCGGGTCAAGATGGGTGGGTTGAGGCCGCCCAAAGTTATTCTGTTCGATGCCGAGCAGCATAATCCTCGCAATCAGCTGGAGCTGTTCGAGAATGATCCGGCAACCAGGGAATTTCTGGAGACGGCCAGCCATGGCCAGGTGATGCTTTCTCTCTTTCGCGAGACCTTTCCCTCCTTGCCGGACGGGACTGTCCTACTTTTGGACGAACCAGAGATGGCGCTGTCTCAGTCGAATCAACGGCGGGTTTTAAAGATGCTGAAGGAACTGGTGGACCAAAAGCAGATGCGGATCATTGCTGCCACGCATTCACCGGTTCTTCTGGATGACCCTGGCACCTATGTGATCAATCTCGACAACCATATCAATAGGAATGTCGTTCCCGACGACATGCCCCCTCCGGGCCAGAGCACGATCAACTGAGTTGAGCAACGATATGACAGGCTGGGCCGGGAGACGCAGCCTGTCATCCAGCCAGTTTAGCGACCACGTTTTGTGGAGCTAACCCGTTCACCCCACGTCAAGAAGGTGTGTGATCGCCGCGATATGGCTTGCTAAGATCGGGCAGGCGGGCCAATCGGGCCCTCTGTGTATCACCTGCCCATCGTATCTAATGATGCTTTCCAAGCTCTTTATCCTTTCTTTCGAAACGCTTCATCAACGATTCATTTCACCGTGACAGGTTTGTGACATCACTTCGATACCTTCCTCCTGTTTCGTAGACCACCTGAGGCGGTGAAGCGACTGTCTCTGGGAACGGCTGAGTAAGGAGGAAAGGAATGTCTGAAGGTAAGCGAGGAATCACGAGATTCTTTCGAATCGCTGCGTGTCTGGTCTGGTTGCCCGCAATCTTTCCGTTTGCCGGCGCCGCGAATCCGGCGGAAGAACCAAAGACCGGCACCGTATCGGGGGTCGTGGTCAATGTTAGCAACGGCGCATTCTTGAATGGGACGACGATTCAGATCGTTTCTCTGGGCCTCGAAGTCGAAACGGACTTGGACGGCATCTACTCGATAGAGCTAACCACAGGCTCTTACCAGTTTAAGGTTCACCACAAGGGTTTCGTAGACCAAGTCGTGAACGACGTACGAGTGGTAGCCGGCAAGGTCACCTACCAGGATATGGCTCTCAATCCGGAAGGGATGGCGCTGGGAGAGGTTACCGTTGTGGCTGAATCCAGTCGGGTGTCGGCTGAAGCATTGCTGGCGGAACGGAAGGCAAATGCGGCGGTCAGTGACAGCATCGGCGCACAGGAGATGTCGCGGCTCACAGGCTCCGCGGCCGCAGACGTCATGTCACGGATCACCGGAGTATCCGTTGTAGACGACCGTTACGTTTATATCCGGGGGCTGGGAGAGCGCTACAATAACACTATTCTGAACGGAGCCGTCATTCCGTCACCTCGTCCCCATAAGAAAGCCATTCCGATGGACCTCTTTCCGGCCAGCCTCCTTGAAAACATCCAAACAGAGAAGTCGTATACGCCGGATAAACCCGGTGACTTCTCGGGAGGAGTCATCAACCTGAGAACCGTCGATTTTCCGCGCCGGGGCGGGATTCGGACTTGCTTGAATGTAACGGAATCGTGCTGGATTGTAGCCGCTACGAAGTGCGAGTCCGCGGAAATCTAGTGCGCCTTACCACCACAGAGTTCAACCTCCTTCAGTATTTGCTTGCCAACAAAGGTAGGGTCTTGAAGCGAGATCAGTTGCTCGACAGGGTGTGGGGTTACGGTTACGGTGGAACAAGCCGCACACTGGACACGCACATCCAAAGGTTGCGGGACAAACTAGGCGAGGAAGGAGAGCAGATCGAGACCATTCGTGGAGTGGGCTATCGGATTGAGCCGATGCCCCGTTATAGTCTGAATCCGACTGATAAACGAGATGCAACCTAACTTGCCGTCTGATCGGTTTGTCTTCGACGTGTCTCCATGCCATCTATCCAGTCGTGCCTCTCTTGACTCGGCTCAGGAGCCTCACTACACTCAAGCGAACTCACAAACAATTCCGCGAAGAGTTAGGAATAGGATTTTCAAGGCTGGGATGTATTGTCGGGAGCCTCTCTGATGAGACATAAGATTCTTGTCCTCCTTGCCCTGGTTGTCTTCGGACATTGCAGTTTTTCCGCTAACCAGTCGAATCCGTCAGCGGAACGACCGCCGAATATCATCCTGATTCTTGCCGACGATCTCGGCTACGGGGATGTCGGTTTTCTCGGCCAGGAGACGATTCAAACCCCCAATATTGACCGCTTTGCCGGGGAGGGGATGCGTTTTACAAACTTCTACGCCGGTTCGACGGTGTGTGCACCTTCACGATCCGTCTTGATGACCGGTCAGCACACCGGACATACGCTCATACGAGGGAATGCCAAGACAAACCTCCGCCCCGAGGATGTGACGGTCGCCGAAATCCTTAAGGAAGCAGGCTATGCAACGGCACTGATCGGGAAGTGGGGACTCGGACATGAAGGGTCTACTGGAGTTCCGACCAGGCAAGGCTTCGACTTTTTCTTTGGCTACCTGGATCAAACTCACGCTCACAACTATTTCCCGACTTTCTTGCTAAGAAATGAAGAAAGGCTGTTACTCGATAATATCGTGCCCAGTGAAGGGAAATTCGGACAGGGACAGGCTTCTGAGAAGAAGGTCTACAGTCCTGATCTGATGATCGAGGAGGCGCTGAAGTTTATCGACGAGAACAAGGATCGTCCTTTCTTTCTCTATTTTGCAACGACTCTCCCTCATGCAAACAACGAGGCCGGAGTGCAGGGAATGGAGATTCCCGATTACGGAATCTACTCGACTCGTAATTGGCCCGAACCTCAGAAAGGGCTGGCTGCAATGATCAGCCGTCTCGACAAGGACATCGGTCGAATTATGGACGCTGTGCAGAAGGCGGGCATTGACGAAAACACGTTTCTGTTCTTCTCTTCAGATAATGGACCGCATGCCGAAGGTGGCAATGACCCTGACTTTTTCAATTCAAACGGACCTTTCCAGGGAATAAAGCGGGCCCTTTACGAAGGTGGAATCCGCGTGCCCACTTTTGTACGTTGGCCCGGACAGGTTAAAGGCGGTAGTGAAACCAGCCATGTCGCGTATCTTGGCGATTTTATGGCTACGGCGGCTGAACTGGCGGGCATTAAGGTGCCAGCCGAAGCGGTGGACAGCATCAGCTTCCTGCCGGTTGCCTTGGGAGAAGAACAGCGACAGCAGACGCATTCCTATCTCTACTGGGAATTTTACGAGCGTGGTTCCGCTCAAGCAGTACGCATGGGCAACTGGAAGGCTGTGCGGACGCCGATGTTAACCGGTGAGATTGAGCTGTATAATCTGTCGCTCGACATCGGTGAGACGACCAACCTGGCTGAGCAGCATCCAGACATTGTCGAACAAATACGACAGATTATGGAAGATGCTCATGAGCCTTCGCCTCTCTGGAAGGTACCCGATCAAACCGGCTCGTAGATTTGGGATTGCAAGATGAAACACCCACCACGAACGTTCGCCAGGTTGTCCCCCCTCGCCATCTTAATCTTGATCTTACTGGCAGCTATCGCCCGGGGTGCCCCCCCTAATGTTGTTCTTTTCCTGGTAGACGATTTGGGCTACGGGGACCTTTCGTCATACGGCCACCCCACGATTAAAACACCAAATATCGACGGGATAGGGGAAAGAGGGATTCGACTGACTTCATACTATGCAGCAGCTCCCAGCTGCAGCCCTTCGCGAGCAGCACTTCTGACGGGCCGCTATCCCCTTCGAGTCGGGCTTCCACGGGTCCTCGGACCCGAGACAACTTTGGGGATACCGGCAGCAGAGTTAACGCTGGCAGAGGCTCTTAAGGAGAAGGGCTACCGGACGGCGGCCATCGGGAAGTGGCACGTAGGCCACGCCAAGCCGGAGTTTCTTCCGACCGGTCAGGGCTTTGATTCCTATTTCGGGCTGCTTTATAGCAATGACATGATTCGTCCGTGGGTTAACACCGACCGCCCCCTGGAGCTCTGGAGAAACGACCGGCCGATTGAGCATCCGGTGGATCAGACCCAATTGACGGTCCGATACACGGAAGAAGCGCAGAAGTTTATTCGATCCTCAGAGGGTAATCCCTTTTTCCTTTATCTCCCCTACAGTATGGTGCATGTACCGATTCACGCTGCACCTCAATTTAGAGACAAGTCTCGAGCTGGACCCTACGGGGACGTCGTCGAGGCGATTGATTGGAGTGTAGGACAGGTTCTGAAAACCCTGCATGAAGTGGGAGTTGTAGACAACACGCTGGTTGTTTTTACCAGCGACAATGGCCCCTGGCAGAACATGCCCGACCGCATGTTTCAGGGCAACGTGATCAAACCCTGGCATGCCGGATCCGCCGGGCCGCTCAGAGGATATAAGGCGACAACTTACGAAGGCGGAGTGAGAGTCCCTGCCATTATCCAGTGGCCCTCAAGGATTGAAGGCGGAAGGGCTTCAGCCGATATCGTGACGGCCATGGACCTGTATGTAACGATTCTCAAGGCCGCAGGAGCAGCAGTGCCCTCCGATC
>DATGOF010000283.1:0-4127 GCA_035306285.1 Acidobacteriota bacterium
CAACTTCAACCCGTTTACTAACATTGCTCCATTTGCCGGAACCTTCACGCTGAACGACGTGGCGGTCGAGGACCCCTACGGCAGTGCAGGAATGGAAAATCCATTCCCGTCCAATTTTGGGCCTGATGTTCCGGGTCCAGAATTCGAATTCGCCGAGATCAATGATATTCGAGCCTACTTTGCCCCCGACTATCGAATTCCCCAGCTCGCGACCTGGAGTCTCCGATTGGAGCGCCAGGTCGGGGAGAACTGGGTGGCCAGCGCGGCCTATCTGGGGAACAAAGGCACTTACCTCCAGGTGACGATGGAGGAGAATCCGGCCATGTTTATCCCCGGCGTCGATGCCGATGGTAATTTCCTGTCCACGGTCGGAAACACGCAGGAGCGACGAATCTATCCGAACTTCGGACCGGTCGGGCGAACCGACTCGGGCTCTAATTCTCACTATCATGCTCTCCAGTTGAATCTGGAGAAGCGCTTTGCTCGAGGTCTTTCGATTCTCACTAATTACACGTGGTCAAAGACCACTGACGATATCACAGGAGCCAACCCCTTCGACCGGCGCTCCGGATATGGACTGGCCGATCAGGATGTTACACACAATTTTAAATTCTCGAATATCTTCGAAATTCCCCGCCTGGACGTTGCCGGTTTTACCGACAAGCTGCTAAACGGATGGCAGCTGAACTCCTCCATCGTGTGGCAAAGCGGTTTTCCCTTCACAATCACGAGTGGGCAGGATAACTCTCTGACCGGCGTGGGGGGACAACGCGCCGACTTTCTCGGTGGTGACCCCGAACTGAGTTCTGATCGTCCCCGCGGTGAGAAAGTCCTTCAGTGGTTCGATACTTCCAGGTTTGCGGTTCCGGAAAGGGGAACCTTCGGTAATGTCGGTCGAAATACCTTGCGAGGTCCCCAGTACTTTAATGTGGATTTCGGAGTTCTTAAGACCAGTCGGCTGACGGAGACTGTAGGACTCCAATTCAGGGCGGAGTTCTTTAACCTTTTCAATAATGTGAACTTCCGATTGCCGAGTACGAACGTGTCTTCGTCTCAATTCGGTCGAATCACGAGTGTGGTAGACGATTCGCAACGGATTATCCAGTTTGGTTTAAAGCTGGTGTTCTGAGGTTTTCAACTCCGAGGCAACGGGGGCACAGCGGCTCATTCGTTTGTGCCTAGAGCCCCCGTTAAATCCAAGCTTACCCTGGTGATTTCGGCTGGATTCTGGCATTCTTGCGCTTGAATCACAGACCCATTGGACTGGGAAAAATTGTCGACTGCGAGTGGTTGGACAGGCCGGAGGTGCAAGCGTGAACAGTAAGAATCTTTTTTCGTGGATCGTTCTTTCAACTCTTCTTCCTCTTGGCGTCATCGGGATCATCTTAGCCGCGGCAGCCGAACCGGATGTCGATACGCGAGCGAGTACCCTGATGGACGCGGATCATTTCGAAGCGAAGGTGCCGCCGGTTCAAAATCTGGCCCAGTGGGAGGAACGGAAGAAAGAAGTGCGCGAACTGGTACTGAACAGTGCCGGACTCTGGCCAGAACCGGAAAGGAATCCACTCAACGCTCGAATCTTCGACGAACGGCAGGGCGACGGTTTCAAAGTCGCAAAGGTGTACTTCGAATCTCTGCCTGGCTATCTGGCTACCGGGAACCTGTACCGGCCGGCGTCAGGTGAAGGCCCTTTTCCTGCCATTGTCAGCCCTCACGGCCACTGGCGATATGGCAGGCTCACCAACTCCGAATCGGGCAGTATTCCAGGACGTTGCATCGACCTGGCCAGAATGGGCTTCGTCGTTTTCAGCATCGACATGGTCGGCTATAACGACAGCCTGCAATTCCCGCATGATCCTGGCAAGAGCCGGGCACAGCTTATGGCAGACTCACCGCTCCCCTATGATCCACGTGTTTTCCAGGCCGATTTCGATTTCCCCAGGGCGGCTCTCTACGGATTCAGCCTGGGAGGGATTCAGCTGTGGAATGCCATACGCGCGGTCGATTTCCTCTCTTCCTTACCTGAGGTCGATTCCAATCGAATCGGGGCCACAGGGGCCTCGGGGGGAGCCACACAGACGCTGCTTTTGATGGCGGTGGACGATCGCATCCAGGCCGCCGCTCCGGTCAATATTATCGGTGCTCGAAAGCACCCTGGTTGCCGGTGCGAAAACTTCCCCGGACTGTGGCGGGATACGACGACGATCGAGGTAGCCGCTACCTTTGCGCCGAAGCCGCTCCTTCTCCCCTCCGCTACCGAGGACCCGTGGACCAACAGTTTTCCCGAAAGGGAGCTTCCGATATTCAAGAAGTACTGGGGGCTTTACGGAGCTGAAGAGAATGTCCACAATGTTCATATCGATGCGGGACACAACTACAATGCCGAGACCCGCGCCGCCGTTTACCAATGGTTCGCTCGTCATCTGAAGAGTCCGGCTCCGGCAATCAAGAATCCAGCCCCGGTGGCGCCTGAAATGAAGCAACTGGGAGACCTGCGAGTTTTCCCAGATAAAGTGCTGCCGGAATCGGCCCTCTCCGGCTTCCAGGTGATGAGAAACTGGATGGAGGCCTCCGAGGAAGCTTTTGAGTCCTCCGTACCAGGATCTTCCGCAGAGCTGTCCCGATTTGCGTCGACCTTTGGAAGGCGCCTGAGGCAGGTTTTAGGCGCCGAAGTCGAACCACAGGTAACCAGCCGGAGTGTCGACTCCAGCCAGCAAGGCGGTGCGAGCTACAAACGACTACTTTTGGGCCGCCAAGGGAAAGGCGATGCTTTCCACGTCGAAATTGTCAGCGGCGCCTCCTCGAATGCAACTTTGGTGCTGGTTCAGCCCGAGGAGCTAGGTGGTCTCCTCCGTGCACAGGGCGGTCCGTGGGAGTACACAGAAAAGCTCGTGAACAGCGGGTATCGTGTCGTGCGTGTGGGTGGATATGCCTCCGGCGAGCTGGCCATCCCGAGAGACAGGTGGGCATCATTCAGCTGGCCTGATGTGTACAATCGGGACAATCGTCTGAACGGGGTGCAGGATATCGTTACGGTCCTGGAATATGTGAAGAATACCTGGTCAGGAGATCCAGTCACGCTGATTGGAATTGGGCGCTGTGGGATTCTGACCGCGTTTGCCGGCGCCGCCCATGGCGGAGTGGACAGCGCTGTTATCGATTTGGCTGGACGGGATCCCGGGCTGGACTCGAAGATGGTGGAGATCTTTCCGGTGGGAAGTATTCGCCGGGTGGGTGATTTTCGCACGGCCGCGCTTCTTCTCATGGAGCAGGGATTGACCATCTTGAATCCGGCGGAGAGCTTTGATCAGGAGTGGTATCAGCAGCGGGCGTCAAACCTCGGGCTTTCGTCCAATTTCCAGGTGAAAGAACGGCAGGTGATCTGGCCGCCGAGTGACGTGGTGCCATAAGGAGAATTGTTTTCTTCTTGCATCGCGGCATGGACAGAGGCATTTACGCCATTGTGTTCGAACGCACACAAAGACACCTTCGACTATCGGTGCTGCTTGCTCCGATGCGGAGATGCCGTCTCAACGCAAGAGTCCAGCGGTCGTCCTCGCCGGTGGCCAGGCCTTTTCGGCCAGAGTCTTCGGATTCTACCTGGAAGAACGTAACGATTAAGGAAGCAAGGGGCGAGCCGAAGTTGTGGCTACAGCGCAGGTTGTCTCGGCGCCATTTTGAGTGACTCCATGCAAACAGGCTGGTAAACTTTCCACACTAACTTGCCCTACTGGAAAAGGAGGATCTGATGTCGCAGGATCGCAGGGAGTTTTTAAAGAAGAGCTTTGCTATGGCCGGGCTCGCGTCGACTCTGGGCGTCACGCAGCAATCGTTCTCTGTCGCGCAGACTCACACGCTCGGTATTCCCGGTCCTTACCCGGGGCGTGTCGTCGCGACTCACCATCCCGGAAGTATCTCCGGCGGGCAGTATCAGGCCGAGCCGGTAAGGCAGATGGTTCAAAGGGGGATGATGGAGTTGACCGGAGCTCCTTCTCCGGCCGATGCCTGGCGCGTTTTCTTCGAAAAGGGAGATGTCGTCGGCATTAAGGTGAATCCAGTCGGGCAACCCTATGTAATCTCCGATGCGCTGGTGCTGAATGAGATTATTTCAGGACTGAACATGGCTG
>DATGOF010000284.1:0-5392 GCA_035306285.1 Acidobacteriota bacterium
CCACCATCTGATGATCGGGAACGACTATCTCGATAGGAATCTGATAGTGGTCTCGAACTCGATCGATCAATTCATAAGTCTCTTGTGGGAGACGCCCGGTATCGATAGTGACGACACGGAACCGGTCTGACACACGCCAGGCCATGTCGATCAGAACCATAGCTTCGATCTGGAAACTCGAAATCAAGGCGAACCGTTCGGTTCCGAATCTTTCGAATGCCCATTCTAGAAGCTCCTCCGGCTCTTCATCCTCGTATAAAGTCGCGAGTTCTCCCGCTTCATAGTCATCCATCACGGGATAGTCATCGTCTACTAGCTGCAATCGCCCGGTATTACTGCTCATCTATTCACTCCTCATTCAGCAGTCAGCGCGAGGTCTCCTTGTGTCATCTGATGCAATTGCTCATCGGTTTGCCCGATACAGAAGTCTTGAAACGATCCCCACCCAGCCCGCTCATTCAAATATGCGCGAACCAGGTTTTCGACCCGCAAATTGAGTTCATCGTGGGGGATTCGTCGGATCACCGGCAGGCCAATCGCTGCTTTGGCACCGAGCCCTCCACGAAGATACAGGTCGTAGGCCTGAATTTTCTCGCCGTCGCGACGAACGGTCGTTCCTTGAATTCCGATATCCCCTACCCAGTGCTGTCCACAGGCGTGAGGACAACCATCGAGATGGAACCGAAAATCGGCGATTTCGTTTCCGAAACGTTGCTCCAGGTGTTCAATCAGGGCCGCCAAGCGAGGCTTGGTATCTCCCACAGCGAAATTACATTGGGGATTGCCTGTACAGGCCATACTGTGACCGCGTACGGGGTTTACCTCAAGGGAAAAACCAAGGCCCTCCATTCGCTTCACTACTTCGTCGACACGCTCTTCGGGAACCCCGGCAAGGATTAGATTCTGTTCACGAGTGAAACGAATGTCTTCCGCATGCTCCTGGGCAATCTCAGCCACCTGGATCATTTGCTCACCGTTAATCAACCCCGGGAAGACTGGAAATCCAATATAGAAAAGACCAGCCTGCTTCTGAGGATGCACCCCCATGTGATCGGTGCGGCCAACCGACCGCGGCAATTCCTTTAGGGGTGTAAGAGATCTCCCCAGGTGCTTCTCGACGCGCTCACGGATCGCCTCCGGTCCATGATCATCGATCATAAATTTGAAGCGGGCTTTGACTCTACTCTTACGGTAATTGAGGTCAGAACTCCAGACGTCGAGGATGGCACGCAGAACCTCCTTCGCCTCGTCAGGGCGGACAAACACACCGAAGGATTGCCCGATTCGAGGAACGGTCGACAGTCCTCCCCCCACCGTCACCGCAAAGCCCGGCTCACCATCCTGGAAGGTTCCAATCAAAGCAACATCATGAATTTCGGGTGCGTTGCAGTGGTAAGGGCAAGCCGAAACCGTCCACTTATGTTTACGGGGCAAATCGGAGTATTCGCGGTTGCCATAAAAGAAGTTAGCCAGTTCCTGGACCACCGGACGCGGGTCGAAGAGTTCCTCCTGGTCGATCCCTGCAACCGGGCATCCCGTAATGTTTCGAAGGATGTCTCCGCAGGCACCCGCGGTCGTCAAGCCGGCATTCGAAAGGATCTGAAAAATTTCCGGGACGACCGGCAGCCGAATATAGTGGATCTGAATATCCTGTCGGGTGGTAATTTCTCCGGAATTCTCGCCGAATCTCTGTGAGATCTCACCCATGGTACGCAGCTGTGCCGGAGTGACGATTCCACCGGGAATCTTGACCCGCATCATAAAGTTGCCGATTTTCGGCTTATCGTGATACAAACCCCACCACTGAAGCCGCAGAATGTCATCTTCATCGATGGCTTCATACTCGGTCTTTACCAGCTCAGGGAGTTCTTCGAGCAAGTCGTAGGGCTGCTTCTCGTTCTTGATACGCTCTACTGAATTGCGCCGGCGCACAAAATCCCACGTCAGGGGCTCTTTCGCACGAACGGCACGAGATCGGTTCCTCGAGTCCAAACTTCCTCCTCAGTTCAATAACATACTAATTCCATAGGAATTATAGGAAATACTTTATATCATTTTGTGTAAATGGTCAAGGAAGGGCCTGTGATGAAGCGCACGATTCTCGAAACAAATCGAGGACGGGCTGGAACTTGTGAGATAATGACCGGCCAGTCGGAAAGACGCAGAGCCGGTAAATCGTGCACCGACCAGTCTCGAAACTCTGGCCCTGATAAGATGGGCAAACACGGATGCCGTCGGCCCTTGCTGGTCGGCTATAAGAAATTACCTTCGCGTGGATGAGAAAACCTTATTTACTCTTGACCGGCACAGCCATCATCGTGCTTGCTGGAGCGATTGTCTGGCTGACCAGAGAAAGAGATGCCAGTACCGAACAGCCAGGATCTGACTCGGCGGCTGCGACATATGCAGGCTCACAGAGTTGCCGCGAGTGTCACCAGTCGGAATTCGAATTGTGGCAAGAATCTCATCACGCTCTGGCTGAACGCCTGATCAACCCCGACCGGGATCGCTTTGCCTTCCAACCTGAACACTCTATTGAATCGGCTAGCCACGTTTATCAAATGAAAGTCGACGGAACACACTTTGAGATGCGTCTTCAGGGACCGGACGGGAACCTGACAACCTTCCGGCCGACCAGGGTGCTGGGGGAAACTCCGTTGCGCCAGTTCTTGATCCCCCTCGACAGGGGTCGGGTCCAGGTCACCGAATTGGCCGTGGACTCTGAAACCGGACAGTGGTTTAACGTTTTCGGTTCAGAGAATCGTCGGGCGGGAGAATGGGGCCACTGGACCGGTCGCGGAATGAACTGGAATTCGATGTGCGGGTACTGCCACAACACCGGCTACCACAAAAACTATGACCCGGGTAGCGACAGCTATGCGACCTCAATGGCGGAGATGGCAGTCGGCTGCGAAGCTTGCCATGGGCCGATGTCAGAGCACGTGACGTGGCAGCGGAAATATCCGGAGGGCAAAACCGATCCAACTGTGTCGCTTCTTTCCAGAAGGCAGATTCTGGATACCTGCGGAACCTGTCATGCCCGGCGGACCGAGTTGACCGGACGTTTTCTGCCGGGAGACGACTTCCTCGATCATTTTGCACCGGTCATCCCGGACGCGACAGACATATACTACCCAGATGGTCAGGTACGAGAAGAGGTTTATGAATATGTTTCCTTCCTCGGCAGCCGGATGCACGGAGCCGGCGTTACCTGTACAGACTGCCACAATCCGCATTCAGGCGAGCTGATCACGACCGGTAACGCTCTCTGCATGAGTTGTCACGGGGAAGGCCAACTTGCTGCTCCCATCATCAAAGAACCGGAACATTCTCACCATCCGGAAGGAACCTCCGGTAGCAGCTGTGTGGAGTGCCACATGCCTGTCACCGTGTACATGCAAAAGGACGCTCGACGCGATCACGGCTTCACCATTCCCGACCCGCTTTTGACCCGTGAATACGGAATCCCCAATGCCTGTAATCGGTGCCACACGGATGAGTCTACAGACTGGACTCTGGAGGCGGTACATCGGTGGTATGGAGAACGGATGGAGCGCCACACACGACAGCGGGCAAGATGGATTGCCCAGGCCCGCCTCGAGCACCCGGACGCGATTTCTGGTCTTCTCCACATGTTGAAGAGCGAATCGCTTCCCGTCTGGCGTGCTTCTGCCGCACTGCTCCTGCGTGACTGGTTATCACGATCCGGGGTTCGTGAGGCTCTTCTTGAAAGTCTCTCCGATCCCGACCCGCTCGTTCGGGGTATGAGTTCCAGAACCCTGGAGCCACTGGCTCATGTGGATGATCCCGTAGTGCGTCAGGCGCTAACCCGGCAACTGGATTCCGATACGCGGATGGAAAGAATTGAAGCAGCCTGGGCGCTTCGAGATACCGTCAGCCTCGAATCGAGACACGGGAATGAGCTGCTTCACTATTTGAATCTTAATCTTGACCAGCCGACCGGAGCTTTGCAAATGGCTGCTTTCTTACTGGACCGAGGCGATCCGAGCGAAGCTTTGCGGTACTGCAGGATGGCAGTGGAACGAGACCCCTATTCAGCGCCCCTTCGACATGAGCTGGCCATTGTTCTTAGCCAGAACGGACAGTCCGGTGAGGCTTTGAAGGAACTTGAAGAGGCTGTGAAACTGGCCCCTCGAGAGGCTCTTTATCGCTTCAAACTGGGACTAGCTTGGAACGAACTGGGCAACCTGACGAGGGCGATCGAAGCCTTGCAGTCGGCCGTCAGATTGGAACCGAGATATGGCCGGGCCTGGTATAACCTAGGCCTCGCCTATTCCACGGCGGGAAACCTCTCGCAGTCAATCGAAGCCTTGCGTCGAGCCGAACGGCTCCTTCCAGAAGATCCGGAGGTTCCGTATGCACTTGCTACAGTGCTGGCCCGGCAAGGTTCCCCTGAGATGGCCCTCGAAGCGGCCGAGAGGGCACTGGCGATCGATTCCTCATACGCTCCGGCGCAACATCTTGTCCAGATGCTTCGCCCGCAATAAGATATCGAACCAGTGGAATTGACTGACGAGATGCTTCGACTCGACGCTCGGACGACGACAATGACAATAAAGAAGCAAAACTGGTAGGAGTCTGGAGGAGGACAATGAATAGACGTGATTTTCTTGCCACCGCCGCTGCGGTTCCAGCCATTTTAAATGTGCAAACCGAAACCGGGTTCACTTCACTTTTTGACGGAGAAACTCTCAACGGCTGGCACATCGAAAGAGGGCCTGAATCGGCATTTTACGTGGACGACGGTTGTATTGTCGGTTCGCCGTCCGCCGAGTTTCCCGCCTGGCTACGAACAGATCGTCAATATGAAAATTTCGATTTTCGATGCGAGTTCTTTGTTCAAGGTTGGACTTCCGGAGGTGTTTACTTCCACGCTCCCCAACATGGTCGCACCATGTGGGTTGGTAAACAGGTGAAGATCTTTCACCAGCAAGAAGATACCCCAATGTCGAATTCGATGGGATCCATCTTCCCGGTGATTGCCCCACGACAGGTAGAAGTTCGAAACCGCGGCCAGTGGAATCAAATGAGAATTCTCTCCGACTGGCCGTCACTCAGAGTCTGGGTCAACGACGTCCTAGTACAGGACATCAATATGGAGACCCATCCCGAATTGAAGCACCGTCTCCGGAGCGGATTCATCGGTCTCAGCACTCTCAACTATCCTCTTCGATTCCGCAATTTGCGAATACAGGAACTGAAAGGTAAGGAGAAGTGGGAGATTCTTTATCAGAACCCCTCTGACATGGAGAAATGGTTCATCTCAGAGAGCAGCGAGCGGGCCCCCGCCCGGTTTGACGCTCTTGGACCCGTAATCCGTGCAGACGGGTCAGGGCATCTGGCGACTAAGGAAAAATATCGCGACTTTCAG
>DATGOF010000285.1:0-3850 GCA_035306285.1 Acidobacteriota bacterium
CATCATCGAATTTGGAATGAATACGCAGGAAGCCGGCGACGCCCCTCGCTTCTACCATGCCGGATCTTCTTCACCGACCGGTGCCGTAATGGAGGATGGAGGGACAGTAGCCCTCGAGTCGGGAATTCCATTTGAGGCACAACGCGATTTGGTTGAAAAAGGACACCGGGTCAATTTCCTGATGGGAATTTATGGTGGATATCAGGCCATCCTTTACGATGCGGAAAGAGACCTTTATCGAGGAGCCAGTGAATCACGCAAAGATGGCCAGGCCGCCGGTTATTAGCACCGGACATCGTTGTGAATTCTACTAGCAGTCCACCAATACCTGCCTTTCACGTACTCGCCAAACCGATAGGACCGATCTGCAATCTGGACTGCAAGTACTGTTTCTATCTCGAGAAGGAACGTCTGTATCCGGGAAAGACATCCTGGAAGATGCCCGATGACGTTCTGGAAGCCTTTATTCGACAGTACATACAAGCGCAGGATATTCCGGTCATCTCTTTCGCCTGGCAGGGAGGAGAGCCGACGTTGCTGGGTGTTGATTTTTTTCGGCAGGTTGTCGAGCTGCAGAAGAAGTACGCGAACGGAAAGAAGATTGAAAATGCCTTCCAGACCAATGGTGTTCTATTGGACGACGAGTGGTGTGGGTTTTTGTCTGAAAACAGCTTCCTGGTAGGCCTTTCCATTGATGGACCTCAGAAGTTCCATGACTACTATCGAGTTGACAAGGGGAATGGTCCGACTTTTACACGAGTCATGTGGGGCCTGAACTACCTCCAGAAGCACCGGGTGGAATTCAACACGCTCACCGTAGTGCAGCGACATAATTCATATCATCCTCTGGAGATCTATCGATTCTTGAAAGAGATCGGAAGCCGCTATATGCAGTTCATCCCGATCGTGGAGAGGATTGCCGATGCTCCCAATGCGCATGGACTGGTGTTGATCGCTCCTGGAGAAGAGCGGGCACAGGTCTCATCGTGGTCAGTCGAGCCTGCACAGTACGGCCGGTTCCTCTGTGAAGTCTTTGACGAGTGGGTTCGCAGCGATGTCGGCCGCTACTTCGTCCAACTCTTCGACGTCGCCCTGGAATCCTGGGTGGGCTTGGAACCGAGTCTCTGTGTGTTCAAGGAAACCTGCGGTGCTGCACTGGCCATCGAGCACAACGGAGATCTCTATTCCTGCGATCATTTTGTCTTTCCCGAGAACAAGCTCGGCAACATTCTAGAACGGAATCTAGGCGACCTGGTGCATTCGCCCCAACAGCAGGTTTTCGGAATGGACAAGCGAGACCGGCTGCCCCAGTACTGCAAGAGCTGTGAGGTTCGTTTTGCATGCCAGGGTGAATGCCCGAAACACCGTTTCATAACGACTCCAGACGGTGAGGAGGGCTTGAATTACCTCTGCGCCGGGTACAAGAAGTTCTTCAGCCATATAGATCCTTACATGCGCTTCATGGCGGATCAGCTAAGACAACGAAAAGCCCCAGCGAACGTGATGCGCTGGGCTCGCATGCGGGATCTCCAAGCGCAAGGGAAGAGGAAGCCCGGTCGAAACGATCCTTGCCTGTGCGGCAGCGGGAAGAAGTACAAGAGGTGTTGCGGGATGTGAATCGTCACCCTTGCCCAACTTCCGTGGTGACGGTATCTTTACACTTCGCAGCTGAAGGCATCATCGCTGACCCGGTTAACTGGAGAGAACAAACCGGAGAATCAAACGCTAATGAGATCAGAACCCTCTTCTCTTTGCTGGCCAGTCCTTCTTTTAAGCCTGCTTCTTCTGGGTGCCTGCTCCTCATCGCAGGAAGCTGACAACTCTTATACAGTTGCGGTGATTCCAAAGGGAACAACTCACGAGTTCTGGCGCAGTATTCACGCCGGGACAGTGAAAGCTGCCCGGGAGTTAGGGAAGGAAGGGATCAGCGTTACGATTCAGTGGAACGGACCCCTTCGCGAGGATGATCGCGAACAGCAGATTCAGGTTGTAGAAGGCTTCATCAGTCAGGGTGTCGATGGGATCGTTCTGGCTCCACTTGACGATACGGCGCTGGTACGTCCGGTAGAGGAGGCTGCCCGGGCCGGGATTCCCACCGTCATCATCGATTCATCGCTGGCGTCCGATAAGATTGTGAGCTTTGTGGCCACTGATAATCGCCGGGGCGGCCAGCTGGCAGCTCAACGAGTGGGCGAGCTTCTCGACGGGAAAGGAAATCTGATCTTGCTTCGCTATCAAGAGGGATCTGCCAGTACGAGGGACAGAGAAGAGGGGTTTCTGGAGGAGCTGTCTGCCCGATATCCGAACATCCAGGTCATTTCCTCGGACCAGTACGCGGGTCCTACACGCGATACAGCCAAGCGAGCAGCCGAGAACCTCCTGAATCGTTTCTCCGACCAGATCGACGCTGTCTTTTGTCCGAACGAATCATCGACAGCCGGTATGCTGCTCGCACTCCAGGACATCGGAAAGGCCGGAGAGCTTATATTCGTTGGCTTCGACGTCAGCGCAGCGTTTGTTGAAGCCTTAAAGAATCAACAGCTTCACGGTCTTGTCGTTCAAAATCCGTTCAAGATGGGGGAATTGGGAGTCCGAACTCTGATCAACCACCTTCAAGGGGAGAAAGTAGAAACCCGTATTGATACCGGAGTCACCCTAGTCACTCATGAAAACCTGGAGGAACCTTCCACTCGGGAACTGCTTCATCCGCCACTAGACGAGTACCTCCAGTAACGACATGCCGATTCTCAGAATCGAAAATCTTCACAAAAGCTTCGGGCCCACTCGAGCGCTGGAGGGAGTCAGCATAGAGGTGGAGAGAGGCAGTGTACACGCCCTGATTGGAGAAAACGGAGCCGGCAAGAGCACCCTGCTTAACATTATCTCCGGACTGATCCAGGCGGATGAGGGAACTCTCGAGCTGGAGAGCCGGCCTTATCGTCCCCTTTCGCCTCAGGATGCACGATGCCGTGGAATCGCCTTCATCCATCAGGAACTCTGTCTTTGTCCGCACCTTACGGTGTGGGAGAACATCCTGCTTGGTGTCGAGAGCAGCCAGCGAGGATGGCTTGATTTGAAGGAATGCCGAAGTAGGGCGGAGCAGGTTCTTCGCCATTTCTCGCATCCCGAGATCAATCCTGACCGGACGGTGCAGACGCTTTCGATTGCGGCACGTCAGGTCGTCGAAATCTGCCGTGCTCTGGCCTTGGATGCCCGAATCATCTTGATGGACGAACCCACCAGTTCGCTTCAGCGTTCCGACGTACAGCACCTCTTCGATTTAATCCGGCGGCTCAGAGATCGAGGGATTACGGTCGTTTATATCAGCCACTTTCTGGAGGAGATTCGCCAGATTTCCGACGCCTTTACCGTGCTACGGGACGGGCGCAGTGTTGCAACAGGCAAACTTGAGCGCGTCACCGATGATGAATTGATCCGTCTCATGGTTGGCCGCCCGATCAACCATCTCTATCCGGCAAGGGAGAAGAAACCGGCACAAAATCTGCTCACGGTCGAGGATCTCTCTCTACCGCCCTCTCTCCACAAAGCCAGTCTGACTCTGGGCGCAGGCGAGGTACTGGGAATTGCAGGTTTAATGGGTGCCGGGCGAACCGCCCTGATTCGAGCGCTGGTCGGGTTGGAGAAAGCCCAGTCAGGAAAAATCAAGGTCTTTTCTCGCGAATCCCCTGTCAAAAGCGAGACTCGCACTCGACTTGCCCAGGGCTTCGGCTATCTGAGCGAAAACCGCTCTCGAGAAGGCCTTCTTCAGACGCTGTCTATAGCGGACAACGTCACAATTACTCGCTATTCGAGTTGCTCCCGTTCCGGCTGGATTGACCCGGAACAGCAA
>DATGOF010000286.1:0-2092 GCA_035306285.1 Acidobacteriota bacterium
GACGGCCACTCGAGCCCGAGATCGTCTCATCCTGCTCTCTCCCTGCCGCACCGGCTTCAAGCAGCATCCGTCCAACGAACTGAATAACAAGTGTTTACAAGGGCTCACAGAAGACTGGGTAGATCTCCAGCTATGGCATCCGCAAAAAAGCCCTACTTTCGTGCCTCGCCCGGCTCCCGAGGCGTTGAACCGTGAACTCTATCAGCAAATCTGGAAGGAACGTCAATTACGCCTGCAGCAATGGGGATCTCCTCTCCTGAGACGCCCCACCAGCGGAGACCTGCCCCATACGGAGACATATGATTTACCCGCCGGCCAGAGCAGCAGCCTTGTTACCGGGCGTCTGGTCCACAGTTATCTGGAACGGTGGGTGAGGGAAGAAAGCTTCTCAGAGGAGAAATTTCAATTTCTCTGGCAGGAAGTTGTTGACTCGGGAGAGATCCCAGATTCCAGAGCCATCAGCCGAGCCAAGAGGGTGCTGCAGCGTTTCTATGCCGGAGAGCTTCGTGATTCGGAAGGGATAAGTTACTGTGAGAGAGTTCGCAGGGCGCGCATAGCAGGCCGTGAATTGCCGGTTTTCCTGATCGTCGATGGGAGGCGATGGAATGGAATCTTGGATCTGGTGCTGGAAGAAGAGGGAAGGATAACTGCGATAGACTATAAGTCGTCGGCCCGGCTTGAGCCGTTGCCGGACAGTTACCAGCAACAAGCGATGATCTATCGTCGAGCTCTCGAACAATTGTTTCCACGACGAAACGTCGGCTTTGAGTTCTGGTGGCTTGGACAGGAGATTGCATCAAGACAACCGGATCAGCAAATTCTGCCATTTGCTCCCAACTTATGAAACTGATCATCTTTGACTTTGACGGCACACTTATTGACACGCGGCAGGACATTATCGTTGCCGTCAACTATGCTCGCACACGATTCGGGCTGCCGGCCCTGGATGACGAAGAGATTACGAGTATGGTTGGTGACGGCATTTCATCACTCACTCGCCGCGCTTTTTCCGGAACGTCGGTCGATCTTTCGGAAGCGGAGAAGACGATTTTCACTTATTACCGCTCTCATCCAATGGATTACGCCAGGCCCTATCCTGAAGTTGCGGAAACGCTCCCCCTGATCAAAGCGATACGGACGATCATTTCGAATAAGCCGGTCTCGCTGATAAGAATGCTACTCGGTCTCACGAAGCTCGAGTCATATTTCGACTTTGTTGCCGGAGGTGATACTTTTGAGGCGCGGAAACCCGATCCCATGGGAGTCCACTTTCTACTGGACCGCTATTCCATCTCCAGGGACGAGGCCGTCATGGTGGGAGACCATGCTCCCGATATCGAAATGGCGAAACGGGCGGGGATTCGCAGTGTTTATTGCAATTACGGCTTTTTCGGCAAGGATACCGTGGGAGCTGACTTCACGATTGATTCATTCGAGGAGCTTGTCAATATTCCAGAGTTGAATCTCCGGCGAAACCCGGATTGCGAATCGATACGCCATCTCGGCTTCTGAAGCACGAGAATTTCACTGCAAAGGCACAGAGGACACAGAGGAAGACTGCGCTGAAAGCGCACAAGAATCCGAGACCCTGGAACGAGCCGAAGGCGCCGTCTAAGGAATATGGCATCCAATAAGTTCTACTGTCCCGTAGAGATCGGGAAGTGACTTCGCCGTTGTCCCAGCCGTTAGTTTCAATCCTTTCACGCCCATTTGTTAGACTGGTTCTTCTCGTACAGAGTAGCGATCACTCAAAATAAAGGAGAATAAGACAGGATGCCCAAGCTTACAGTAGAGAACTTCGGTACAGTAGAAGTCCCCTATGGAAAACGTCTCGTTCTGGCCCTCGAACAGGATGCAGGTGTGGATGTATTACATGCTTGTGGAGGGTTTGCCCGGTGCACAACCTGCCGTGTCGAATTTCTGGAGGGAGAACCTGAGAAAATGACCGAAGCAGAGAAGAACAAGCTTGCAGAACGTGAACTCGAAGGCGTTCGTCTTTCCTGTCAGATTCTCTGTGAGCACGATATGACGCTACGGGCAATCAGCAGGTTAGAAGGGAGCGGACGGGCTGATGCCGGTCCCGAGCCGGCTC
>DATGOF010000287.1:0-4611 GCA_035306285.1 Acidobacteriota bacterium
TATAATACGCTGTAGCTTGAGCCTGCCAGTTGGGGGGATGCCCGAAGATAGAGAAGGAGAATCGGGACTTCTTATGCCCCCATGGATGAGAAAATTGGTTCGAATCCTAGCTCTTATGGCTTCTTAGCGGTGGTGAAAGGCTCTCCAAAGGATCCGGTTCCTTACTCGCTTCCTCCCGGGAAATCTCGCCTCGTTCGCGGCGCCTGAACCGATAAATCTCAGAATCCATCTCGCCACCAATCACGAGAAAAAGGCTGCAGATATAGAACCATACCATCAGCACGATGAGGGCTCCGAGACCTCCATAGAGTTTCTGGTAGTCACCAAAATGATTGACGTAGTAGCTGAAACCCAACGACCCGATAATGCCCCCGACGGTGGCAAAGACACTGCCCGGAGAAAGGGTCCTCCAGGGAAGCCGCCGAGCCGGCAGGGCAAAGTAGACGATCTGTATTGCTATGTTGAGCGCCAGAAAGATAAGTCCCCAACGGAGAGCCGTATAGGCCATCTTAACAACGGGGCTTGTGGTAATGAAACCGATTAGCCAGTCACCGAAAAACAACAGGATGCCTGAGCTAAGCACGAACGTGGAAAAGATAAGGGTAACGAGGATGGAGAGGCCCCTTACGTGAAAGTAAGATCGGTTGTCTCTCACTTCATAAGCGTTGTTGAACAGACTCACCATGCCGTTGAACGCAAGTGAGGCTGACCATAGGGCCATCATGATTCCGAGGGTCAGAACTCCCTGGTCTTGACTCCCTACCAGTTCCGTCACGATCTCCTCAATAAGTAAATACGTACTAGTCGGGAGAAAGTTGGATAGCTCAGAAAGAATCTTGTTCAAAAGATCGGGATCAACGGGAATGAAGCTGATCAAGGCGCTGAGGAATAGTAAGAAAGGAAAAAAGGCGAGAAGGAAATAGTAGCTCAGCTGGGCTGCCATCCCCCAGCAGTTATCTTCGTTGATTTCATTCCAGAGGTCGGCCCAGAACTTGCCCTGGAGCCAGTATCGAAAGGCGTCTAAGTCGAGTCTCATTCAAGGAGCATTCCTGACAAAGTCGCCCTATCATAAGATCTGCGCACCGAACGATATGTTTCAAAACATCGTTGGCATTTAAACAGGTGATCGATTGTCTCGATTATGTCGCGATCTGAAAGCTGGTTCTTTGCCAGGGAATGGAGTTTTACTCCAGGAATGTGCCGACGCTCGACCTTCCGAGGGAATGTTACAGTGAACATGATCTTGCTGATCACCGGCACACTCATAATGGGGTAATAATATCAGCACTGTTTAGCCAAGGCAAAGAAGACAACTGTGCTCTCCCGAGCCCGATCGTACCCGAATGCCTGGATTACTGAGCACCAGCCTGGCGAATGCGTGGGCACCCTCTGCTATATTTTCCATGTGGATCAGGATAAGGATTTAATCGCAGCCCGAATTGGCGAACTTCGTCAGCAGATTGAGTATCACAATTATCGCTACTATCAGCTGGATGATCCGGTGATTTCCGACGAGGAATATGACCGCTTGCTGCGAGAGCTGGTGGAGCTGGAGAAGGAGAACCCGGAGTTCGCTTCTCCTGATTCGCCGACACAGCGGGTCGGTGCTGAGCCGTTAGAGCGCTTCGCCAAGGTCCAGCACAACGCGCCAATGCTCAGTCTTGCGAATGCGTTTGACGAGTCGGAAATTTTGGCTTTTCACCGACGGGTTTGCAAACTGCTCAATCGCGATGAGGTTGCTTACGTGACCGAGTTGAAAATCGACGGTGTGGCGGTTGCTCTGACATACGACGGGGGCAGGTTTGTAAGGGGAGCCACTCGAGGAAATGGAGTGGTAGGGGAAGAGATTACCGCCAACCTAAAGACAATCCGAAGCATCCCGTCAAAGCTTGGAAAAGACGGCTATCCTGACTTTTTTGAAGTTCGAGGGGAAGCTTACCTACCCATTTCGGCTTTCGAGAAAATGAATGAAGAGCGAGTTGAAAGAGCCGAAACCCCGTTCGCCAACCCCCGGAACGCGGCTGCCGGCGCACTCAGACAGCTTGACCCCAGGGTAACGGCTTCAAGACCACTGGCATTTTTTGCGTATGCAATTGGATATGCAGTGGGAGCTTCGTTCACGAGCCAACACGAGGTGCTCCAGAAACTGAAAGAGTGGGGCTTCCCTGTCAACGAACACTATGAGTATCACAAGGGAATAGAAGGAGTTCTCGAGTACTGCCGGAAGTGGGAAGAAAACCGGGATACTCTCGATTATGAGATTGACGGGGTGGTCATCAAAGTTGACAGTCTGGCGGATCAGGCAGCGCTGGGAAACGTCAGTCGAGATCCTCGCTGGGCGATCTCCTACAAGTTTCCAGGTCAACTGGCAACCACTCGCTTGCTGGAGATCAAGATCAACGTCGGAAGAACCGGAGCGTTGAATCCTTACGCCGTTCTCGAACCTGTTCAGCTCGCCGGCGTAACGATTCGAACGGCTACCCTGCACAACGAGGATGACATTCGTAGAAAGGACATCAGGGAAGGGGATGTAGTCATTGTCAAGCGAGCGGGAGACGTGATTCCGCAAGTGGTTGGGCCGGTCCGTGAAAAAAGAACCGGAGAGGAGAAAGAATTCCGGTATCCGGCCAACTGCCCAGTTTGTGGTGCACCTGTCGTCCGCGAAAAAGATGAAGCCATGGCGTACTGCTCCAATCGCCAGTGTCCTGCTCAGCGGTTGGAGTCTCTCAAACATTTCGTCAGCCAGGGGGCCATGGATATTAGAGGACTCGGTCCGCAAACTATTGAGAAACTGATCGAAATGGGGTTGATCAAAGATGCCGGAGATCTCTATCGGCTCTCGAAGGAGGATATCGGCCGGTTACCTGGTTTTAAGGAAAAATCGGTTGAAAATCTATTCAACGCTATTCAGGCCAGTAAGAATCAGCCTTTTGCGCGTGTCCTTTTTGCCCTGGGTATTCGGCACGTCGGTGAGAGTATCGCCGAATTATTGGCCTCCCATTTTCGCAATGTCGATGCGTTGATGAGTGCTACAGAGGAAGAAATTCTATCTGTCAACGGTATCGGTCCTGAAATTGCCCGCAGTGTCCGCAACTTCTTCTCAACTGAGGAGAACGTGGAGCTGGTGCAAAAGCTGCAGGCGGCCGGCCTTCGAATGGAAATTGGACCGGAGGAAGAGCAACAGGAAGGGCCTTTCACAGGCAAGACCTTTGTTATCACCGGCACTCTGGAGGGCTTCAGCAGAAAAGAGGTCAAATCCTACATCGAGGAGCGAGGTGGTAAAGTGACCTCGTCAGTTTCGGGCAGCACGGATTACCTTGTAGTTGGAAAAGACCCTGGCTCTAAACTGGCCCGTGCGCGGGAACTAGGGACGAAGACACTCGACGAAGACGGGTTGAGAAAGCTTGGTGGATAGTCGCTTGAAGGCCGCGCCGTCGGTCAAGCTGATTGTAGCCATAATGTCAGGAGCTGACGCGGACCAGAGTAGCGTTGAGGAGGAGATGATCAGACTATTGGGCCCTATCCAGAGAAGATCTGAGCGTTATGATTTCAGCGCCTTCTCAAACTATTACGATGACGAACTCGGTGGCCGAGTAGCGAAGTATTTCGTTTCATTTCAGCGCGTCATCGAGGCCGACAAGCTTGTTTCGGTTAAGCTGATTACGGAGGGTCTGGAAGAAAAGTATCGGGTGCAATTCAACGAGGAGTTCCGTCGAACGGTTAATCTTGATCCAGGCTATGTGACAGGCTGGAATGTGGTGCTTTCGACCGTTAAGAATCACAGTCATCGGCTATATTTTGGGGAAGGTGTTTTCGGCGAGCTAACACTGAGGTATCAGAATCGAGCCTTTCGTCCACTGCCCTGGACCTATCCTGACTATCGCTCTTCCGTGGTACAGAAATTTCTCCGGATGGTACGGAGCGACTGGTTCGCCGAATGTAGCAATTGATGGCTTCAATTTCAGCAATCCTCCCTATAACCTGTGACAGAAAGCTCATGGGTTTGGATGGTCCGGGAGATGGACCTTTATCATGGCAGATACAAAACTCGACACCTGTCCAGAGTGCGGCTTTACCCTCCTGGACAGACCAACCTATTGCCCCCATTGCGGAGCTCAGATTGGCCACCCGGCCTGGAAGAAATTTGGAGCCTGGTTTCTCCTCTTGGCTATAATCTATTTTTTCATCAGGTGTAATATTCGAATTATGGAAGGGCTGGGCCAGTTCTAGAAATGCCTAAAGCAAACATACGAGCGGTGGGGAGGAGTGAGGTTGGGCTGGTTCGGTCAAATAACGAAGATTCATACCTAATAGAACGAGAGCACGGTTTATACGCTGTCTGTGACGGACTGGGCGGTCATGCTGCAGGTGAGATTGCCAGTGAAATAGCTGCCACCAGCTTACAGGGAATCGTCATGTGTGAGGGCGATTCCTGTGGCGAGACGCTGATCGAGGCAATCCTGGAAGCTAATCAGCGTATTCTCGAGGACCAGTCTCGGAACCCGGAACATGGAGGAATGGGAACGACCGTCAGCGTACTCTGGGTTCCTCACCAGAAGTCACCGGTTGCCTGGGTTGCGCACGTCGGCGACAGTCGAATTTATCGATTGC
>DATGOF010000288.1:0-3283 GCA_035306285.1 Acidobacteriota bacterium
AAAACGACCAGGACCAGAGCCAGGAAGACTCCAACGGAATTCCGGACGATGGGCCCCAGCAAAGGAGGCTTTTCCATTGGTTCGAGATAGAAGTGATACCAGCCGGTAATCGACCGTTTATTTCCCCTTTCCCGATTGAAGCCGTCCCAGACGGAGAATGCTGCGGGAACAAATTCATCTTCCAGAAAGCTGACACTGCGTCTCGAACTCCTGGAGCGCAGGAAGAGAACTGACCATTGTCCGTTCTGGTAATTGGTTGACACTTGGAAGGGTTCTCCTTCGCCAGCAACGACGGCATCACTACCCCGCCCGTCGAAGATTTGAGGTGACGGGTCAGCCAGGTCGACGAACCAGAGTTCAACGGCATTTTCCGAATCGCCCAACAAGAAATAGGGTCTGCGGACTCCCTCCGGGAGAACCTTAGGAAACTGGATAGCAACGGCGTCAGAAAACTCGGAGCGTTCCGGCGCGATCTCTCCCTGAGCTGCACCAGCAAGTGCATCAGCTGCAGGATCCTGGGCAAAAGGGTCATCCTCCTGAGCAAAGGGATCACTCTCTTGGCCAAACGGGTCGTCAGAAGTACTCTGCGGCGAGGCGCTTTGGCCGACCGGCTGTCCGATTCGCTCCAATGCATCCTCTGCTACGGGATCGAAGAGTGGTGCATCCAGCAAGGGACTGTTCTGTCCTGTGACTTCCGCGCGCATGTCGTTCCACTGCAAGAGAATCAGAATCTGATCCAGGTTATAGACGGCGCGAACGGTAAGCGACACGACTGCAGGATAGAAATTTCGCCCTGGCTGAATGATCTGTCCCAAAAGAGGAAAGCGACTCGGCTCGATTCCTGCCATGACCTCCATACCGTTTTCCAGCGAGAGCTCCTGATCGGTCGCTCTAGCGATTACCAGATTCGAATAATTCGGATTCGACTGTCCCCCGGAAAGAGAGTAGATATAGTCCACCAAAGGCCATCGGTTCTCGACTGGAAGGGCCCCTTCGTCAGCGTAAGAAGGCATGGGCGTTCCGTTGAGTCCTGTCATGAAGGTTCGATAGATGTCCTGGCGTGACGCACCGCCTCTAAAGGTCCAGGGCTGAGTCAAGTCGGCAGGACGCAGATGGTATCCCCAGTCATCGGTCAGAGTCGGCGCAGAGAACCCGTCGCCCCTTCCCTGTTCACCATGGCAGCGCGCGCACCCGAGATCTTCGTAAACCTGTCTTCCTTTCTCGGCTGATTCTTCAGAGTAGGAGGGAGGGGATGGGAGATCGATAGGAGTGGGATCTTGTCCTTCAAATCCAGGATAAAAGGCCTTGATATGGTCGACGATCTGCTGCAGTTGCTGATCGGAGAATTGTGGCCAGCCCGGCATTCCGGTGTAAGGCATACCCATTCGGATTACCCTGCGCAGGTCGTCGTCGGTGGGCAAGGTTCCGGTCGGAGTGGAACGAATCTTATATTTGCCCTGGGTGAAATCCCTGGGTCTCGGTTTAAGATAAGGCGCGGCAACTCCCTTGCCATCGCCGTTCTCCCCGTGACACTGAGCGCAGTACTGCAGATAGAGCTGTTCCCCGGGGCTTGCCTCTTGGGCAAGGGCAGAACCCGTGGTCAGCGCGACAACGATCAGAAAAATGAACAGAGCGGGCCTAATCGACGTCAACAGGGATTTTCTGCCACGAGGCCGGCTTGAGGACGCTGCCTGCCCTTCCTGTCGGCTTATGCGTCTAGCCCAAAAGTCACGCCTGTTCACGAAGCAGGATCCTGTGGCCTCCCTTCTCATTCTCCGACTCCTTCGTGCCTTGCCCTGGGTCGTAAATCGGTAAAGTCATAAAGGAACAGGATCACCTGCCAGATTTCCTCCTCGGTCAAAAACTGCTCCCAGGCGGGCATTGCCGACTCCCAGGGACCACCTTCCTCGGGCAAGCCTGGTGCTCCTTTGGCGATCCGCCAGAAAAGAAAAGACTCCTGCAAAATATCGATGTTGGCTTCCAGATTAGTCGGAATCGGATTAAGGGCGTGTGCTATAAGCCCTGTTCCTCTCAGGTCGTCACCATGGCAATAGAAACAATTTCGATAGTAGATTTCTCGCCCGGCTTGCACGTGGCGGGCAAACGCTCCTGGATCCGTTTGCTCCAACCGACGCAGGGGATTGTCCAGAGTGACGAGGTTGTACTGACGACCGAAGGCCGTAATCTGGTCGGGGTTCGCTGGATGAATGGTCCGCGCGAAAAATGGAGGGCGAACGGGCGCCGTCAACCGGAAGTAGACACTGGTAGCGACGATTGAGGGGATCAAGAGGATCATTGCAATTACGAAGATGGTATAGCGAGGCTGGACCAGGAACCTGACGAGTGGATCCCGGAAGGCTCGCATCTTCTCTTCACTGGAGGTTACATAGAGGAGGATTACTCCCGTCACGATACCCATGTAAAGCCAGATCACCGAAGCCGGGACGGGTGTCGCGAAGCCAAATGACAGGATGATATAGATGGCCAGCCACCAGACAATGCTCCAGACCAGAATACTGGTCCTCCTCCGAGAAAGAAGAAGCATTCCGAAAACCACCGGAATAATGACCGTCCAATTCATGGTTCGGCCCTCCTTGTTTCCAGAAAGCGTGCCATCTCCTGGGCCTGAGAGATCGTCATTCTTCCCACGAACTCCGCCGATTCATGGCCGGCCTGCGGGATCAAGATTCCTTCGAGGATTTCGGAATAGGACAGTCGAGCCCCGATGTCCATAAAACTGTCCGCCTGCAACCGATCCGGGCTGTCCAGATTGTGGCAGCTCGTACACCCGTGCTGGCGGAGTAGAGCCGCTCCTCCATTCTCATCGACGGCGGCCGGAAGCGCCACTGCTGTCTCCGTTGGAGGCGGCGATTCCGAAGCCACCGCGGAAGGTTGCACCGATGTTGGCGCGGCCTGGTCTGTGGAGCCACTCAGGCTGACCGTGACCTCTCCTCCCATCGACTGGAGGAAGGCAATTACGGTAAGGATCTCCTCGTCGGTCAAGCCGATTGGAGGACGGTTGACAGCGGGCATCCCAGGAGCGAAACCGGAAACAATATAGGCATTGGGTTCGTACAGGGACTGGCGCAGATATTCTTCCGCAGACAACCCTGGTACCCGCGTTGCAGCCCGTGCCCCAATGCCCTCAAGGTCCGGAAATCGGAGCGCTCCGCTCTGGCCGATCGTGTGGCATGTCAGGCAAAGTCCTTTTCCTTCCGCAATCTCGCGGCCTGTGGCGATCATCTCCTCAACCGTCATGTCCTCACTCAGTTCCGTTTCTTCG
>DATGOF010000289.1:0-10136 GCA_035306285.1 Acidobacteriota bacterium
CCTCTTCAAAAACTCCTGAAAATGAGAACAATCCTTCATTGTCCATCTTCCTTCTCAAGCACGGTTAAATGCTCTTTCAGGACGTTCAGTGCGGCATAGAAGCGTGACTTCACCGTACTAACCGGCAGATCAAGAATGCTAGCGATCTCATCGAAAGTCTGATCCTGAAAGAACTTTAGCTCTATAATTGGACGCTGTGCCGCCGACAGCTTCGACAAAGCGACGAGTATCCGGTGACGACGCTCGTCTTCAAGGATTCGCCCCTCCTGGTCTCCTGATATTCGCAGGCTCCCGGCGATCTGCTGGCGCGTCGCTTTCACGTCCAGAGAAAGCAAGCCGTCGGGGCGTCGTTCCAGTCGCGTCAGCAGTTTGTTCATACTGATCCGGTAAAGCCAGGTTGAAAAACGCGAGCGGTGCTGAAACCGATCAATTCCTCGGAAGGCTGCGACGAAAATCTCTTGAGTGGCATCTTCGGCCTCTCCGAAGTCCTGCAGCATCCGAAAGGCCATATTGAAAACGCGTTGTTGCCACTTACGGACTATTCGGTTAAATGCCACCATATCACCGGCGCGACAGGCATCGATCCAGTGGGCTTCCACCTCCTCGGCGTGAGAGCTCGAAAACTGCGCCCATCTGACTACCGGTTCATCAGATTCCTTCAAGCGATCCCCCGGATAACGGATTGGTACTTCCTGCACCCTCTACAACGAACGATTGGCGACCGTACATGTTCCTCTTGCTTCAGCGAAACGGTCATTCTCTACTCCAAGACGTGCCAGATTTTCTTCCTTTTTTACTTTAGACACGAGCGCTCGAAAAAAAGTCGACCTCCAGGGGAAAATGGCCGGCGTTATCGAGAAAGTGTGAAGTCTTCGAACGCCTGTTGATGTTCCCGCTACTCAGGAAGCAACGACTCTGGCTACCAGGAGCGTCTGGTCGTCGGCCTGTGGAATGTCTTTGGAGAATTGAGCGGTCGCGTCCAGGATGGCGTTTAAGATGTGAGTTGCGTCGCGATTCAGAGTCTTCCGGATTACGCCCTCGAGCCGCGCTTCACCGAACTCCTCGCCACGGCTGTTAACCGCTTCAGTGATACCGTCTGTAAAGATGACCAGAAGGTCCTCCGGCTCGAGCTCAATCGTTTCCTTCTTGTAAGACGCATTCTCAAACATGCCCACGATCGTTCCTCCGGTTTGAAGCCTGATCAGGTCCAGCCCACTGTGGCCTCTAGTGCGAAACAACATGGGCGGATTGTGGCCCGCATTCACGTAGGTGAGGGTCCGGTTTCTCCGATCATAGACGGCGCAGAAGAGGGTGGCGTACTTAGAGGTGGCGGTCGATTCGCACATCATACTGTTGATTTCCGCTATCAACTCGTCCAGAGAATCGAGGTAGACGGGCGCCTTGCTTCGGAGAAGCGCCTGCATGCTAGCCATTAACAATGCAGCGGAAATCCCCTTGCCGGATATGTCGCCCACGGCCAGGCAGAGTTGATGGTCGCTTAACTGTAAAAAGTCGTAGTAGTCTCCCCCCACTCCACGAGCCGGACGGCAAGTGCCTGCATAGTCCAGTCCTGGAACAGCGGGAAGTCTCTGCGGAAAGAGCTTACTCTGCACTTCTTTCGCAATCTCCAACTCTCGCCGCAGACTTTCCTGCTCCGCCAACTGGCGTACCAGGCTTGCATAGTCGAGCGCGACCGAAGCCTGCTCACCGACCGTTAGAAGCAATTCTTTGTCTTCAGCGGAGAAGGGCTCCTCAGACATCTTCTCGCCTAGCAAGATAAAGCCGAATACCCTATCTCGGCTAACCAGAGGAATAATCAGGCGTGCACCCAGATCCTCAAGCAGTCTTCTTTCGTTGTACAACTTCTCTGACTCCTGGCTCCCGACCAACGCTTGGGTCCAGGAGTTAGGGTCGTCGAAATAAACATCCAGTGCTTTTGGTTCAGAAGTGCGAAAGCGGTCCAGATAACGAGCCAAAAACGAATCTCCTGAAAGCCGAAACCGACGATTCGATTCAAGGCTTGAAACTGTTTCCTTTCCTTCCGGAGACCGCCTCCTGAGAATCGCGCAGTGAAATTCAGAGCCGGGGCCTAACGGCTCCTCTCCGGAAGTCTGTCCCGCCGATGTCTCCGTTACACGGATGAAAATCGCCACGGTACGCGGATAGAGTGATTCACTGATCTTTTCGGACACCACTCGGATCAGCTCTTCGGGACTACCAACCAGTCGACGCACGGTCCTGGTGAGGTCGGAGAGAATCTGCCGGGCATTATAGGCTTCGCGAAAGAAGCGGCGATCGATAACAGGCATTACCTTCCTGTTGACGTGACGGAGTACGAAAACTGCTGAAAGCGTCAAAATAGATGTCATGACGACGACCTGGGTGGTCGATGCAGATGGAAGCTGATTTCGAAAGAAGGGTCCCAGCCCAAAAAGAATGGCCAGAAATACTACTCCCCCTTCAATCACCAGAAAGCCTCTGGATATAAGTGCATACTGAAGCCCCCGTCGAACGATCAGACGAATACCTAGAACTCGGTGTTTGACCACGGCATAAACGAATGACAGTGGAAAGACGGCCAGACTCAAAGCCACCAAACTCAACAACCACCACGGCGGGTTAAAGAGCGGCATGAAACCGATCGCTGCCAGGAAAAGGCTGACCGGAACCAGGCCGATCACCGTACCATAGAGGATCAGGGACATTCGTCGGCGTTCATCTTTGCTTCGAGCCTGCAGCGTGTTCAGCACCAGCGACGTCAACCCGACCAAGAACATCGCCACCGTCACCACTGCGGAAATGCGGGATAGTGACCCCCAGGAAATCACTTTCGAGGCGGCTTTGAAAGAATAGAGACTCACAAACAGCAGAGCCAACTCATGCAGCCACAATACAACGGTGAAACCTAAGAAGATCTTTCTGAGATAGGGAAAACGCCGCTCGATCGTCGAAGCGGAAGGAAAGACGAGGAAAAACCACATGAACAGGTAGACGAGAAAGGAATTCAAGGTCGTCTGAATCAAAAGCGCGGCTTCTCGGAAACCGGGCGGAAAGGTGTAATGAGGGTACCAGAATAAGGAGGTAAAGGCGAAGAACATCAGACTGGCTACAAAGGCCCTTCGGCTATTCGGTTTCATCAAACCGACGAGAAGACCAGTCACCACGGCGATCAGGGGCAGAAGGACGTTGAGGGTCAGGGAGAGTCCCATAGTTCGCAGGTCGCCCATAAAGCCGCTGGATGGAGGTACGTCAAGGGTCATCCGCCTGACATTACCTTCCTGGTCGACCCGCTCAATGACGACTCTCCAGGGACTCTTCCTCTCTATGTTCCGAAGTCGTTCGCCCCAGTCAGCAAAGCCCTCAACTTGGCCTCCCTCTCCCCGAGGGTTATAAACTTCGAGCAGCTCATCTCCCACCTGCAAACCGGCCCTCTCGGCGGGCGTCCGATTGCCGGAAATATCTCCGTAAGTAACAGTCTCGACGACTAATCTTCCGCCGCGAACGTCGGTTGTAAAACCGATCCCCCACGGGATATGGCGGCTGAAATACAGCTGGTGCAGGGCCATGCCCCTGAAGGTTAAGATGAATGCCGCCAGCAGCAGGATGATAAGCTTGCGACGACGCACGATTTTCATGGTCTTTGCCGAAAAATCGCCCAGGTTCAACCTCCAGTAAGTCGACCGGCGTGGTCTGCTGACTACGTCATAATTGCCTTTATCATTCTAGGAGATATCACAAACGGAGGAGGAGGTTTGAAAGGTCTTGTGAGTTCAGCCTTCTCAACCGGTCCGGAGCATTCCCCTAGCCCAAGAATCGAAAAGTCTTACGACAGCCCACCGTTGATTTTCAGCCAGGCTGAGGCATGTCGCAAACCCAAAGCTTGGCTGACATCGGGTTGTACTGACGACTGGATTCATCTATACTTTTGCTTCCTGCGAACCTCTGGTTGGGCCTATAGCTCAGTTGGTTAGAGCGCACGCCTGATAAGCGTGAGGTCAGTGGTTCAAATCCACTTAGGCCCACCAGCAATCCCTCAAACACAAAGAATACAAGATCCACTATAGTTGATTGTTATGTCCTTTTCGGCGCTGGGTGCTTATAGGTGCGGATCGAGAGTCAAATTTTCGGGTGTTTTCTGTCGTCTTCAAGTATAAAGAGATACACCTCAAGGGTCGGGAGCTAGTTCATCGCCTGACGATTTGCCCAGTATCGAATGCCTGTGAACATTCATGGTCATCTTCATGGAAGCCGGTCTTTCCTCATTCTCAGTACAGTCCTGACGGCCGACAGCAAGTTCACCCTGATTGAAACCACGGACTTTCCTTTCGCCAGCGCAAAATTGGAGTAGGTCCCGCCGATGTTGGCCCAACAGGAAGGGAGGTCGAGAATGAAGTCTCTAGTTTGGGTTTTGTTAATCGTGCTGGCTGGGGGGATGCTGCTTTGCAGCGCGCCGACGACCGGGTCGCCCGCAGGTGAAACTCCCCCTGCTGAGCCTGTACCGCCGCCGTTAGACACGGGTCTGATTGATCAAATCATCGGAACGAAAGGAGTCGAGCAGCAAGGACAGTACAAAGCGTCCATTCCCCAAACAGATCTTTCGGTTTCAGTCGACCGGTTCCGCATTATTCCCCCAATGGGACTCACTTCCTGGGCCGCCTTTGCCCCTGCTCCGCAAGGGGCCATTGTTATGGGTGATTTGGTCCTGCAAGAAGACGAAATCAAATCCGTTGAGCAAGCTCTGATTGCGTCGGGTCTGGCGGTCTCAGGGCTCCACAACCATTTTGTCCGAGACACACCCAAGACCATGTTCATGCACATCCATGGGGTGGGGCAACTGGCAACGCTTGCCCGAGGAGTTCGCGCCGCCCTGGACAAGGTCAAAGAGCTACGGCAAGCAAAGGGGTTGAGAGCACAATCTTCGGACGGCGTCAACACTACCTTCGATCCTGAGACAATCGATCAAATCGTCGGTCACAAGGGAGAAATGAATTCCGGCATCTACAAGATCACCATCAACCGGCCCGACGTCAAACTCATGGACCATGGAGTCGAGGTGTCCTCTTTCATGGGGTTTAATACGTGGATGGCTTTTCAGGGCACTGCCGAACGGGCTTCCGTGGCGGGTGATTTTGCCATGCTTGAGCACGAGGTGGCACCGGTTATCGAAGCTCTGGTGAAAAACAACATTGAGGTCGTCGCCGTGCACAATCACATGACGACCGAGAAACCCAGGATCTTTTTTCTCCACTTCTGGGGAGTGGGTCCCGTGGAGGAGCTGGCCCGAGGGCTGAAGACAGGACTGGAACAAACCGGCACTTCCGGAAACTTGACAAACTAACAACTCACTTCTGGTTGTCTGTCCGGGCAGAACTTCCGGCCTCCTGGCTTGCCGAATAGTCATTACAAAAAGTCCTGCAGGCGTCTTCAGGCGACCAGGTCGCCGCACAGGGAATCGCCGATTACAAGCACGGCACGTTCAATCTGTGCTGGACGGACGAGCTCAGCTAAAAAAACGGCGCCGCCTGGAGGGAGTAGACGGCGCCGTTCACCGGTGCGATTGACCGGCTTAGAATGTATAGAAGAGGGCGAACTGCATCTGGCGGGCTGGCCTCGTGCTGCCGATACGGCCGTAACTTGCACTGTTTATTGCGGTCGTTGCAGGCCCCCACTGAGTAACATTAAAAACATTGAAGACCTCCAGTCGGAACTCCACATTTTGTTCCTCCGTTACAGGAAAAATCTTCTTCAATGTCATGTTCCAGTTCTTGATGCCTGGATCGTTGATCAATCCCTGTGCAGCAGTCCCCCACCTGCCGAACTCAGATTCGGTAAAGCAGGCAGTATTAAACCACTGAAAACGATCACCCGGCGCATCTCCGATGTCACAACCCGGAACACGATCCGCGTGCTGGCGGCCTGTTCCGGTTCCTGTATTATCTGCCGCCGTGGCCGTCTTCGGTGCACCGGTGGAGTACTCTGTGATCCCGCTGATGACCCATCCTCCTGCAATCGCATTGGCCCATCCGCTCAGGTCGTACCTCAGGCCACTTCCAAAAGGAAACCGATATGACCAGGCAGTAACACTCCGGGCCGTGGGGATGAACTCGGAACGTCCCCGCCAGATGTCATAGAACTTGTAGTGGGGATTCCCGACATCGCTGTCGATTAAACTGCGACTGGTGGTCAGGTTCTTTGCCCACATGAAATTGGACATAAAGGTGAGACCTCTCCACTCACGATTGTTGATCCCGAATGTCACCGAGTTATATTTGGCCGAACCCCAGGGCACCCAACTGTCAATGTTTCCCCATCCGGGGAGGCGTCGACGCTCCTGGAGGGGAACGTCGGCGAGATCACCCTGCGGAAGATCTGCGGGATTCAACTGAACCCACTGACTGTTATGAATGGTGTGTGATCCGAGGTAATCGGCATTAAGCGCCCAATTGGGACCCAGGCGATGCTGAACGCTGAGTGACCACTGGTAAACAGCCGGGGTCGGATACTCTCGCTGCCCGATGATTCGAGCGGCCGGCGGAGGATCATCGTACGCCTGCGGAATTTCAGTGGCCTCGGGGCGCTGGAACATGTTCCTCACCAGAATGGGTGGCAGCTGCTCTGTCCGGTCTGTCTGCTGCCCTCCCTGAAGCGTAAACGGAGGACCTCCCGACTGGTTGTCTGACATCTGGTTGGTGTTGATGTTACCGGCATAAAAGATCCCTCCGGCCGCACGGACAACCGTATCGGGAGTCACCGTGTAAGCAAATCCGATCCGGGGTGCCAGATTGAGGTTGCTGGTCACATACCCCTGCCGCGGAACATCTGGATTCAGTGGAGCTTCCCGACCATACTCTGTCGCTGGATCAAACACATCAAATGGATCTTGCAGGGAGTAGACGAGTCGGCCGTCTCCGCTGAAATCAAAGGTGGTGGCGCTGTTCCTGGGCAGAGTCCAGGGTCGCCAGTATTCGTAGCGAAGCCCCATGTTGAGAGTGAGTTTGGGATGAATCTGCCAGGTATCCTGAAAATACGTTCCAAAATACTTCTGCTGGCCGTGCCAGTCGACGGCTCGGAGCTGAAGGTCAACCAGATTGGCGGCGCCGAGCAGGAAATCGGCCAGCGCCATTCCACCAGTTTCCAGACCCGCAGCAATCTGCGCTTCCTCGCAGACTTCATTGCCTAGAGGACATGCTCGAGAATACGTGTCGAGAAATGCAAAGCGCCCCTTATCGACTGATTGAATCAGATAGTAGAGACGGCGATCGGTCATATGGGCGCCGAATTTGAACGAGTGCTGACCTCTCGTAATGCTGATGTCATCCTTCGCCTGGTAGGTATTCTGCGTAGGATCCCAAACGAATAGACCAGAATCAGCAATATTGAAATTAGTGACGCTAATGCCCGGAGCGCCGCCCAGGGCTGACGCGTTTTGAAGTCCCATCATTCCGGTCACATCAGGCACATCGGTAATCGGGCGACCGATACCCCATTTTGGCCGTGAATAAGAGACGGACAGGTCGTTGACAATGGTCGGGCTGATGACCTGGTTCCAGTTAACGACCACGCTCTTCGAAGAAGCGGGCGTGCTCTCACCATCCAGCGGTGGGAGAAGACCTTGATTCTGTGCCTTCCGTTCGCCGAATGTATACCGACCGTAAACCAGCGTATTCTCACTCTTTTGCCAATCGATACGGACCGTGTACTGATTTTCATCCATCTCCGTACGGTTGAGTCCGGAATACTGCGGAATACCGTCAATCACTGTATTGGGCTCCGGCGTAAAGGGCAGCAGAATCTGAATCGCCGGATCCAGTAATTCACTCGGGATTCGGTTGTTGGGGAAAGGACGTCTCAACCCCGTGTCCGGATCAAAATCAAAAGGATTGTAGATTGGCAGGGGATCGCCCAGTTCTCCACCCGGTTCGAAGAAGCGTGTTTGCGAGAGGTCTCCGCTCCTTTCTGCTGCGGTAGGTGTCCGCGTATTTCCCTGCACTGCTTGGCGGAGCCGTGATCCCTCGTAGTTTGCAAAAAATAGCAACTTGTCTCGAATGACCGGCCCTCCCAGCGTGGCACCGAACTTATTACGTTTGTATTCGGGAAGCTCGCGTTCGGCCAGGTTGGTAAAGAAACCGTTAGCATCCAGGTTGTCGTTGCGGTGTTCCCAGAAGACTTCACCGTCGAACTGATTGCTACCACTCTTGGTGATGACGTTGACTGCGTTCGACCCATAACCGAACTCGGCGTTAGCACTGGCAGTCTGCAATCGCAATTCCTTGATGGTGGAGGCAGATTGGATAACGACTGTCTGGTTGTAATTGGCGATCTGAGAATTGGCTCCGTCAATGGATACGTTCGACGCCGAATCCCTGTTTCCCGCCGCGAAAACGCCGGACGACTCAAAGCTTCCCGCCGCATTGACTCGACGCATCGAGTGCTGGCCAAAGGACATGTTGCTCATGCTGAGATACTGTGGAGAGGTGTTGGGAGCTAGTGCAAGCAGGTCAAAGTAGTTCCGCGTTTCATTGGGGAGGTTGTTGACCAGGTTCTCGTTGATGGTAGTGGATAGTTCGGCTGTCGTCCGGTTGATAAGTTCTTCGCCGGCTGCCGAGACAGTGACACTTTCCGAAACTTCACCGATCTCCATGACCAGGTTGACCTGGGCGGGAATGGCAACCAGTACTTCTCGGTCCTCTACAACGGCCGTTTTGAAGCCGGCCAGACTGGCAGAAATGGTATAGGTCCCCGGCCGAAGAGATTGGAAAACATAATAACCAAGATCGTTCGTAACTGCCCGTCGGACGGCTCCCGTTTCCTGATCAGTAACCGTAACTTCGACTCCAGGCAGGACAGCACCGGTAGTGTCAGTGACGGTGCCCGTAATGGCAGTGGTCGTCTGCACCTGACCGAACGATAAACCGCACAACAAGCACAATACAGCCAAAAGTAGCAACACCCGACTCATAGGACCTCCCGATCTAGTAGCTATTGAGTACACAATGTCGACACGTTACTAAACCATGATTTATTCGATCTGTCTAGAAGAATTATTCAAGGTTTTCGATCGATTTCTGGCTTGCTTGGTCCGTATCGAAATTCGCCGATTCGTCGCGTCTTGTGGCAGGAAAAATGCAGACGACGCGCAATGAGGATGCGACACCAGGTGTCTCACCTAATAGGTGTTTTATTAAGTTCCTATCGAGACGTTCTTTTACCGTAAAAGACCGCTGACGACCAGTCCAGGCAATCCCTTGTTCTTTTCGGATCGGCAACTATCCTTGACTCTGATATTGGCGCAATTTACCGGATCAGCAGCCGGCATGTTCGAAAACCAACAGAGGATCGGTTCGCCATTCCGCCTTGGGGCCTCCTCTTGCAGGCCGGGGCCGTCACTGTACTTCTCCCAGGAGCTCCAGCCGGGTCGACTGCCTCAAGCCTTCAATAACCCTTTTCCTTGTCGACCACATTGATCAAGGGCTTCCCCTCGACAAACCGGCGAAGATTCTCCTTGATCGTACCGACCATTCGTTTTCGATCTTTGTCCGATCGTCCTGCTACGTGGGGAGTGATGATGACCCCGGGTGCGCTCCACAGCGGATGATCAGCAGGCAAGGGCTCGGGATCGGTCACGTCCACTCCCGCTCCAGCCAAATGTCCGCTTTGTAATGACTGAGCCAGAGCATCGGCATCGTAGAGCGAGCCCCGGCTGACGCAAATAAAATAGGCTCCCTGCTTCATTCGTGTGAACTCGTCCCTGCCGAACATCTTATGGCTCTGGAGAGTGTGAGGAGCAGCGATAAATACAACATCCGACTCAGGAAGGACGTCGTGTAACTGGTCTGGCTTGACTATTTTCTCAATGATGGGCATGTACGGGATATCTTCGGGATCGACACCGAGCACTCGCATGCCGTGGGCCCAAGCTCGAAAAGCAATCTGAGTCCCAATACCTCCTACTCCCACAACCAGAGCCGTACGACCATTAAGCTCAATTCCAGAGAAAGCTCGGGGCTCCCATTCCCGGCGCTGCTGGTGTTCAAGAAGTTTGTCGATGCTTCGACTTAGGGTCAGCAACATCGCCATTGCATGATCAGCAATCTCTGGCCCCTGGACGATCTGGTTGTTGGTCAGAATAATTTCGC
>DATGOF010000290.1:0-6767 GCA_035306285.1 Acidobacteriota bacterium
TTGGTTTCCATCCGCACGATGAAATCACCGTAGGTGCCGTCTGTAACCAAAAATCCGCCCCAACCGGGAGGGTCCTGATCTCCGACGATAACACCGTCAATTACTTCCCATTTGCCTCCTGTGCGTTCATCGGGCAGATCCATGTGGCGGCTCCAGCCGTCGAGGTTCTCACCGTTAAACAGAGTAACGTATGTGTCGTCCTCAGACGGTGGCGGTGTTGTGGAGGGAGGGATGGCCGCCTCGGTTGTGGTTTCAGCTGTAGCTGAGCCGTCTGTAATCTCTTCCCGTTGTGGATCAGAGGCAGAGCATCCGGCCAGTACCAGCAAGAAAGCGATACCAACATAGTAGAACCATTGAGCTTCTTTCATATCGGCCATTGTGCCATGCTGCAGAAGAAATCGTTAGTCTTTAATGCCGGCCGCAGGATGGCACGTCTGGAGTGAGATAAGGCCGTCAAAACGACGGAAATGTTATCCCTAAGAGGCGTCTTGCCTCGTTCCCAGGTAAGCCACCGACCGGACCTTCTTTTAGGGAACAGGTCTAGACTGTACTGAATTCGTTACAAACTAGACGAAATGCACTATTGAGCCCGGGACGATTGACTCTGCTCCGCCCGATCGACCTCGACCGTCAGTACTTGCGGATCGACTCGACTGACGAACACGTCCGGAGGCTTCAGAATCCGATCCGGGCTTATTGTGATTGACTGCGTCTGCTCATTGATCTGCGAAAGGTCAATGCGGACTTTAACGGCATCAGGATCCAGTCTCGCGAGCGCTAGGCGGGTTCCCGTTAATGTTACAAGCACGCTGTTGACGGGCATTGTTACAGTGTAATCCGAAGGCAGGTTAAAGAGTTGGACATCAACTGAATAGATTTGCTCGATCTGCTGCTGGCCGGCCATTGCAAACCAGACCGCGGTCACAATGGCGAAAGTGCTGAGTTTAATCTTCCACTCGTGGAAGAGAATATCTTTAAAATCCGGACCTTTCACCTGAGAGCTTGCTTCAAGTCTGGTGCGCAAGATTGAGTGCAATCCATCAGGGTCGTCAATGACCTGCAGCCGTCCATCCTCCACGAGCGAAATCCGGCCTCTTTCTTCAGACGAAACCAGCACCAACGCATCAGATACTTCTGAGATACCAAGTGCGGCGCGATGTCGACTTCCGTAGAAATTGGGGTGATCTCCCTGTGAGATCGGGAGGAATGCTCCGATTTGGTGGATTAGCCCGTTCTTGATCCAGGCTGCTCCGTCGTGAGTAGGAGCTGAAGGTTGAAAAAGGCTCAGGAGAATCTCTTGCTTCACTTCTCCGTCCAGGGGTATACCGGGTCGTACAATGTCATCGAGCCGATCGTCCCTTTGAAAGACGATCAGGGCTCCAATGTGGTTTTTGGCCATTTGCGTTATGGCACTGACGATCTCATCGATGTAATCGAGAGACTCACGGGCGGTAGGGCGATTCCAGATTCGAAGCGGATTTAGTCTTTCCAGAACCTGACGGATTTCGGGAGCGAAGATGATAATGACGAAGATAATCAAGACCTGCACCACGCCCTGAAATACCCATTCGGTCAAGAACAGGTTCCAGGCACGGGCCCAGAGATAGATCACGATCACAAGACCGAGTCCCAGTAAGACTCGAAAAGCGCGAGTACCTTTGACCCAGGAATAGAGCCAGACAACGATGGTCGTAACGAGAAGGATGTCGAGAAGGTCGTACCAGTTAAGCTGGAAAATCAGATAACGGAACGTGTTCATAACAGCCTGTCTGTTAAAGTGAGTCAATCCTACCATGTTTGTTCTGGCTGCGACATTTCGCTAAAGTTAGGGTCTTCCAGGGGCTCGGGTTCCTCCGGAGGCCTCCTGGACCTGGAAGGAAAAGATGAGTATCAGAGTCAGATTTGCACCCAGCCCGACCGGGCACCTGCACATCGGAGGAGCTCGGACTGCCCTGTTCAACTGGCTGCTGGCGCGACAGAAGTCAGGCTCAATGATTCTCCGCATAGAAGACACCGACATGGAACGCTCGAGTCAGGAGATGGTGGAGGGAATCGTGGACGGTCTGACATGGCTGGGACTACACTGGGACGAAGGGCCCTTTTTTCAATCTGCCAGAAGACGACAGCATCTTGCTGTTGTCGACCGACTTCTTCAGGAGGGGAAAGCCTACAGAGATTTCACGAAAGAGGGCTCGTCGGAGGACTACAGATCATTTCGTGATCTTTCTCCTGTCGAGAGAGAGGAGAGACTCGACGGGAAGAAGTCGTTTGCCGTTCGGTTTCGCGTTCCTGAGGGTAAGCGGATAGAGTTCCACGATCAGGTTTATGGCAGGGTTGAGGTTGAAACTGACACCCTGGAAGACTTTGTGATCCTTCGCTCTGATGGAAAACCCACCTACCATCTTAGTGTCGTAGTCGACGATCTGGAGATGGGAATCACTCATATCATCCGCGGGGCGGATCACCTGTCCAACACCGGCAAGCACATTCTTCTATATCAAGCTCTTGAAGAGCCGGTCCCAAACTATGCTCACTTGCCTCTGATTTTAGGCCCGGACAAAAAGCGTTTGAGTAAGCGACACGGTGCGACTTCGGTACTGGAATACCGTCGCCAGGGAATCTTGCCTTCGGCACTCCTTAATTATCTTGCATTATTAGGATGGTCGCCGGGAACCGATCGGGAAGTTTTCTCGGTTCAGGAGTTGATCGATAAGTTCAGCCTGGACCGCGTTAACAAAACCAATGCTGTGTTTGATTCTCATAAGATCCAATGGATGAATGGACAGCACATATCGCGAATGAGTGCGGAGGAGCTTGAACCATTCGTTCGGGAGGTTCTTGAAGAAGCCGGGATTTGGAACCCAGATTGGGAGGCCGCAGGTCGACAGCATTTTCTTTCAACCATCGAACTTATTAAGAGTCGAGTTTATCTGCTTACGGATTTTGCTACCTTCGGAAGGGCATACTTTACGGAGGATTTCGAGTATACCGAAGCGGCCCGAAAACGGTATTTGGAGCCAAGTGAAGAAGAGCGCTCTCCTCTTGTCGAAGGACTGCAAGAGCTGCGAGATGCATACCGCACGCTGGAGCCGTTCGACCTCGGAAGCACTGAAGAATGTCTTCGTGCAATCGCCGAGCGGAAGGGGATAAAGCCTGGCCTGTTTATTGGGGCGGTCAGGGTTGCAACTACCGGACAGGTTAAAGCGCCGGGAATTTTCGATGTACTGGTCACCCTGGGAAGGGAGCAGACGGTGAAGCGGCTAGACCGGGTGATTCGGTTCCTTCAGCAATGAAAGCGCAACCGTTTCTAAGCGTCGTCATCCCTGCCTATAATGAGGAGCACAGGCTGCGCGATAGTCTGGTTCATATCCGCTCTTATTTGGAAGGACGAGATTTCCAGTTTGAGGTCGTCGTAGTCAATGACGGATCAACTGATCGCACAGGTGAGATCGCAGAAGAATGTGCTTACGAAACTGACTCGTCCAGACTCCGAGTCTTGCATGTCGGCGAAAACCGGGGCAAGGGATATTGTGTCCGACTGGGAATGTTGGAGGTTTCAGGAGACCTGGCGCTCCTGACCGACGCCGATCTCAGTACGCCAGTCGAAGAAATGCCCGGCCTGGAAAGGAAGCTAATGGAGGACGGATGCGCCATCGCTTTCGGGTCCCGTGATCTGGAGGAGTCAAAGATTGAAATACGACAGCCCTGGTATCGAGAAAGGGGAGGGCAGCTTTTTAACCGTCTCGTGCGAGCCCTCACCGGGCTTCCCTATCGTGACACGCAGTGTGGATTCAAGCTGTTTGATATGAAGTCCTGCCGGGCTATATTTGAGAAGCAACGTATTGACCGTTATGCCTTCGATGTCGAAATCCTCTTCATCGCCAGGAAGTGGGGATTAAGGGCATGTGAAGTGCCAGTGCACTGGAGGCATTCGGTAGGAAGCAAAGTCCGCCTTATACCCGATGCACCGATGACGGTCCTCGATCTATTGCGAATCCGATGGTATCACCTGGCGGGAGCTTATCGGAGGCTCCCTGCAGCGTCTGGTGGCTCGGGTGTCTCCGGGCAATAACATATTTGCTTACAGATGGAGGAATGATGACAAGGCTGGGAGTCAATGTTGATCACGTTGCTACGATTCGCGAGGCCCGAAAAGCTCCAGAACCTGACCCGGTGACTGCTGCCTTGCTGGCAGAGCTAGCGGGTGCCCACGGAATTACGGTCCACCTGAGAGGAGACCGCCGACACATCCAGGAGCGCGATGTACAGTTGCTTCGCGAAGTGGTGACAACTCGGTTGAATGTGGAAATGTCGACCGCCTCCGAAATGATAAGGATTGCACGTGAGATCAAGCCTGACACGGTGACGCTGGTACCGGAAAGGCCGGATGAGATCACTACCGAGGGAGGTCTCGATGTTCTGCACTACGCCGATGACATTCGGTCAGCTGCGGGCGAGCTTCTGAATGCGGGGATACAGGTTTCCCTTTTCATCGATCCCGACCGACCCCAGATCGAGAAGACTCTCGAGTTGCAGGTTCCGCTCATCGAGCTGAATACGGCAGCCTACGCTGAAGCTGTTCCCCGCGGGTTGGATCCTTCTGATGAGGGCTTCTTAAAGGAGCTCGGAAAGGTTGTTAAGGCGGCGGAGTTCGCTGCCCAAGAGGGATTGCGTGTCCTTGCCGGCCACGGGCTTACTTATCGAAATGTTGGTCCGATCTCGGATATTCTTCAGATCGAGGAGCTGAATATCGGACACAATATCGTGGCACGTGCTGTCCTGGTCGGAATGCAGCAGGCAGTGGAGGAGATGCTGATTGCGATGGAGGGAGAATAGTGTCACCCCTCATTGTACTGGGTGGCTAACGGACGACACTTCTTTCAGGGATCCATACCTTGTCTCTTCAGGGCGCCATGTCTGGAACTCTGTACGTTATAGCGACGCCGATCGGCAATCTGGAAGACATGAGCCCTCGTGCGATTCGCCTTTTGAAGGAAGTCGATCTTATCGCCTGTGAAGACACCAGACATACGAGCAAGCTGAGCCGACATTTCCAGATCGAAACTCCACTGATCAGTTACCACGAGCACAACGAGGAGCAGCGGACGGAAGAGCTAATCGCCCAACTCCTGCGAGGCAAGCACATTGCTCTCGTGTCAGACGCTGGCACCCCGCTCATCTCAGATCCGGGCTACCGGCTGATTCGAGCTTGCCGAGAGGCAGGGTTGACAGTCGTTCCCGTCCCGGGACCCTCGGCAGCAATAGCGGCTCTTTCGGTATCTGGTCTTCCGAGTGATCGTTTTCTGTTTGTGGGGTTTCTATCCCGCAAGGAAAGCACCCGTAAAAAGGAACTCCAATGGCTGGCAAAGCTGCCGGTTACCTTGATTCTATTCATTTCGCCACACCGTCTTCCTCAGACACTTTCTGACATTAGGGACCATCTTGGCTCTGAACGGCACGTTTTCCTTATTCGCGAAATGACCAAGGTTTACGAAACGGCTGTTTGGGGAAAGCTGGGTGACGTAGCCCAGAAGGCAGTGGAAATGGAACGACGAGGCGAATTCACGCTGGTTATAGAGGGCGCTCCGGCTCAAAGCGAGGAGCCCCCAATCGAGATTGATGCGGCCGCCTACGTTCAAGGGCTACAGGCACAGGGACTCTCTCGAAGTGAAGCCTTGAAACAGGCTTCACGCGAGTTGGGAATCGGAAAGAGACGGCTGTACCGTTTGCTCTACGGGCCGGGCAGGCCAGAGTCCGATGAGGACTGACAGAAGGACACTCCTCGCATCGTGCATTGTGGATTAGATGTATAATTATTTGACTTGGGTACGTTTTCTTGCATAATTATGCATATTATGAGTATGCGGATTCGATATGCTCCCCATCGCAACGCCAGGTCCCTCTCTAGTAGCGGGCTCAGGCGATAATCCCTCCATCGTCCGCTTTCGAATTTTTCCAGGAACAATAAGACATGCAAGTGACACAAACAATTTCCCCCGGATCTATTTCTTATCTGGCTGACTGCGACCAGGCAGTTCAGGTGTCGTCTGCCGCTCATCGGCTCGACCTTCCACCACGCCTCGAACTCACAACGAACAGCAGGCCGCAGTCGGGGGAAGTCGTGGCGGTGCGGGTCGTTGACGTGAATGCCGGCTATCCCAATATCGAGCTAACGACGGGCGAAGAGGTGCACTTAAATCCCGGTGATATCATTGTTGGGGCGCTGGGAATCCGCAAAGCTTTGCGTGGCTTTTCAGGGAAAGTTCCAAACAGGGTCGAGAAAGGTCAGTCACTTTACCTGCTCAACAAGGGAGGAATCATAGGGGAGTGCACTGCCTTTAACCGCGACCTAGGCTGGCCAAGTCGAGTTGAGTATCTAGGATCCGTAACTCGTGATGGGGCGATCCTAAATTTGAGTGATGGCGCATTGCCTGTGGTCGAGGGAAGCCTCCCTCCAGTTCCCCTCGTTATGGTCTTTGGAACCTGCATGAACGCGGGCAAAACGACCGTCTGCAAACAGATCCTGGAGCGCTTTACCGAGAAGAACTACTCTGTGAATGCAGGCAAAGTGGCGGGTGTCGCTTGTTTGCAGGATCCGCTTAAGATGAAGCGGAATGGAGCTCGCGAGGTTCTCAGTTTCCATGACTTCGGACTGCCTTCGAGTGCTCACGTTACCGACCTCGCTCCAGTCGCCCGGTCGATCATTCATTGTCTGGCCGGATCCAAGCCGGATTTCATTGTGTTGGAGATGGGGGATGGAATTCTTG
>DATGOF010000291.1:0-3644 GCA_035306285.1 Acidobacteriota bacterium
CTAATTCGGGTCTGTTGATGGCTCTGGCTGGAGCGACCGTGGCACGGCTTATCAGCTCCTCGAGAGGCACTCCCAGGTTAAGGAGCTTGGAGAAGGTCGTCATCATCTCCGTGCGGGGAATCATGATGCTTGCTTTGTCCATGGCGGTGGAAATCGTGTCGGGGAGGAAGTTCAGGCGGATGGCTGCAGCAGCGGTTGGAAATCGGAAATTAGAGGAACCATGCCCTAAGTCGAAGAGAACCCCTTTTCTTCTCGCCTCAGCAATTGCCGGCCGAATCGTACCAGTCTCATCCATGAGGAATGCTTTTTCCCCATAGATGCCAGTGACCATGTCCCCGGCTTGGAGACTGTTCAGAAGATCCGGTGCAGGCTGTTCTCTGGGAAAGCTAGCCATCAACGGAACCTCCGCACCTCGAGCCGCTTGAATGGCCTGTTCCATCCCGGACTGTCCAACCTGAGAAAAGGAGGCCTGTATCCCAACGATGATTTCTGAGAATTTTCTGGCGATCCTTGATGTCGCTGCCGGGTCGAACTCTCTGTTGGATTCACCTTTCTCTCGGCTTCCGGAAGGTGCGATGTTCAAGAATGCAAGGACCCTTGTACGTGCACGGTCAATGACTTTCGACTTGAAGTCTTCAAAGGTTTCCCAACCGGAGTTACCCGCATCCACGACTGTGGTCACACCGAAGCGCAGAGCATTGTGATCTGTATTGAGGTTGTGCCACGCTCCCGGGGTGTCGACATGAGCATTCAGATCAATCAATCCTGGAGTGAGATAGTAACCGTCCAGGGGCACGACCAGACGAGCTCGTGCGACCGGCAAATTCTTACCCACACGGACGATACGGTTGCCGGCGACGGCCACATCCATTCGTCCGTTGCGCTCATTGAAGGGATCGATCAGGTGTCCGCCCTTGAAGAGAATCTCCCAGATCCCGTTCTGGCTGCCCTCAAAGTCGATCGGTTCCCCTGAAATTGAATCCGCGTGGGGGATCCTGATTGAACTGGCCCGGAAGCGCTCGGCTTCGTCCCATTCCGGGAAGCTGATGCCGTTTCGGTCATAGACGATCTTTCCGGCCCGGATTGTGAGGACGTTGGTCAGCTTGTGTTCCCCAGTGAGCTTTTTCCCCCACGCATCATTAAAAGAAAAGGCACCGCGATCTAGTCTGAGGACCGCAATGTCGGCGACCTTTCCAGCTCCCAGTGTTCCTAGCTCAGGGAAACGCCGCAAGATCTGAGCAGGGCGGACGGTTGAGCGCTCCACCGCTTCCTTGAGCGGCATGCCAAGGTTGATCAGCTTCGACATGCAGTTGGGCATATCCGATTCAGAGCCCATGATGCTACTGGCGTGAAGATCGGTGCTGATGGTGTCCGGGGGAAAGCCGTTTTTCATGGCTCCCACCGCAACCGGCCACACGAAGCTTCCGCCCCCATGGCCGAGGTCAAACAGTACTCCTCTCTTTCTTGCCTCCTTGACAAAAGGTTGAATCTCGCCAGTACGACGGTTGAGCAGCTCAACGTGCCGGTCATTGTAGCTATGGGTGTGCAGGTCACCCGGACGCATGATTTCGAGAACCTTCGTCCGGGTATCTCTCTCGGTCCAGCTCAGGATCGAGTTGTCGAGAATCACCGGGGTGTTGGAGAGCTTTCCGGCTTCGATTGCCCGTTCTACCGAAACGAAGCCGGGAAGGGCAAAATGGGCATTCTTTATTCCAACGATGAGTCCAGGATATTGCTTAATCTTTGCTGCCGTCGCCTTTGGGTCCATATCTTCTACGTTGTTCTCGTAGTCAGAACCCAGCATGCCGTGCCCGACGATGTTAATAAAGGCGAGGACCCGCGTTTGGGCGCGGTCGACAATCTTTTCCTTAAAATCCTCAAAATTTCTCCAACCCGGGCCGCCGCAATCGACCGTGGTCGTAGTTCCTGCCGAAAGAGCTGAGTCATCTGGAAAGATGGCACCGCCATACCCGTAATGATGGGCATGGATGTCGATCAAGCCCGGGGTTACGTAAAAGCCGCGAATGTCGATCGACTTGCTTGCCTGTGATACCGGAATCTCTGGAGCGACTCGAGCAATAGTGTCTCCGGAGATGGCGACATCCATTGGTTGGTCGATCTGATTTGCTGGGTCGATGACGTGTCCCCCTTTCAAGAGCAGGTCATAGGATTGAGCAAACAGAGGGGACGTGACGAAAAGGACCAGAATAAGCAGTACAGGCGCCATTCGATCTTCTCCTGAGGCTGGCTTAAGGATACCCGGTGACGGGGATCGTGAACTGGATCAGGATTCTAATGGATGCCCCCCTGGTCTACAAGGGGGTTGTAAGAAGATTGAAAGAGGATTGATAGCGCAAGTCTGCTGGTGGTGTTGACGTTGGAATGGTGGGAAGCACCTGGAGAGGTAACTGGTTACTCTTCAGCTGGATTGTCTCGGTATAATCGAAATGCCCCCACTTCGCTCCAACACCGCATATTTGATCTGGTCAAGCCGTTCAAGCCCGTGGTTTTCGCGGGCCGCCGCCGTGATTGCGTCAAGATCGATTTCCTCGTGGCGCATTCGGTCTTCGAGAATACGACCGTCGTCGATGAGAACCAGCGGCAAACTCTCCAGTACATTGTCCAGAAAAGGCCAAGCACACTTTAGTTTGGTGAATACGAACTCGAGAAGTATCAAGGTTGAAATAACGATCGATGCATTGACTATCGAATAGTCCTGTCCAACCAGTGCCTGCTGAGTGGATTCACCAATGATCAGCAGCAGTACGAGATCAAACGTCGTGACATGTGACAGGGAACGCTTACCGCTGATTCGGAAGATGAGAAGTAGAAAAAGGTAGATGAAAGCGGCGCGCAAGATAGATTCCATGGAACACCTCCTGGATCAGAAATAAACAAACTGAAAGAGCCTGAGGCTGGTCGAAAGCTGGTCCGCACGAATACGGAGAGGCAAAGATCCAAATTTTCGAGGTACAAGAACAAAAATGAGGACGCGGTCAGCAGGAAGCTCAGCCCTCGCTGCATAGTAAAATCGGGCACTTTTCTGATCGATGGTTACGCGGCTCGGCTGGGGACTGATCTGCCGGATGAAAACACTGTCGTAATACTCGCGATTAAACTCGATGACCGTTTCCTTTTCCGGGGCGCGAAACTGGCTGAACCGAAGCGACAGGCGAGTTGGCACGGAAATACGGAGAAATCGTTCATACTCGACTGAAGCCGCTCCAGGGTTGTCTTCCGCTGTGGGGGCGTCGACCCTTGCGCGACTCAAAGGCCCGCTCCCGAAGAGTCCCAATGCGGCGGCTACGACAAAAAAAGTTAGAACGATCCGTCCGATCCGTTGGAATAGCCATTCCTGGTTTTGAAATTTGAGATCCTGCTGAAGTTGCAGATCTCCTTTTGAAGTCGGCACTAGACCTCCAGGTGCGGATTGGATAGCACTACCACAATCGTATCTGAGAACTATGAACCAGATCTAATCGGAGCCTTGAAGTATTGGCATTCTGTCAGCAGTAAGTCAAATGTCCGGTTTTTTGTAACAAATGAAATGTCCGGTCTGGTTGATAAAGAAAAGATGAGGTGACAGTCGCCGTCGAGCCTGTGGGAAAGTGGGAAACAACGGATCGGCAGGATTGAACTGAAAT
>DATGOF010000292.1:0-2748 GCA_035306285.1 Acidobacteriota bacterium
TGCCACCGACTCAGGTGAGAAGTCAACCGCACAGAGGATTCGTTTGAATGCCATCAACAGTTCCTTTCCATTCTCTAAGGCATGTCAGCCACAATCGAACTTCAGCGCAGCGTTTCCAGCATATCCGGAAGCATTCGCATGTCGTCGATGATGTTTTCAACTCCCGCCCGTTCAAGTTCCCGACTCCAGGCCGGATCGCAGTGGCCGGCACCCACGAAACCGATCACTTCCATTCCGGCGGTAAGAGCACCGTGAGCACCTGCAGGACTGTCTTCGATGACGACGCAACGAGAAGGAGAAACCCCCATCTTACGGGCTGCGAACAGAAAGAGGTCCGGGTGGGGTTTGCCCCGCGGGACCTGCGTCGCACTGAAGACATTTCCATTGAAGAAACGATTCAGCCCGGAAATTTCCAGCACCCGCTTCAGTCTCTCCGGGCGACTTCCGGAAGCAACGCACTTATCGAGAGCAATGACGTGCAACACGTCTTTAACACCCTCGATGGGCCGTAACTCCGTCTCAAAGGCTTCTTCAACGGATTTACGCATTCGCTCCGCGAAGCCTTCCGGGAGCCGGATACCATGCTGAGAAGCAATGGACCTCCAGATTTCTTCTTCCTCCGTCCGTCCTGCGGTTAGTTTTAAATACTCATGACGGGTCAATGAGCATCCCAGTTCTTCAAATGCAGCGATTTCAATACGACTGGAGATGGCTTCGCTGTCGATCAGCACACCGTCGCAATCAAAAATTATCAAATCAAAGCGGCTACCAGTCATCGTCTAATACTCTAGCAAACGCCTGCGTTGGGCGTGTATCTACCCTCCAGCGAGGGGCGGCATGAACTTCGCTTAGAGGTATCTTTGAAGAAAGTCGAGAGCTTCTTTTCGCATCTCCGGCAATTCTTGATGCCCCGTTTCATAGCGCAGAAGTCGCCACTGGTTTTCGACACCGGCTTGCCGGTAGGCGGACCGAAGTTCATCATCGATTCGATCCAGACCCTCGACCGGTGTCAGGGGGTCGTAAATTCCGGCCAGGCTGAGGTGAGGACGGGGAACAATCAAACGATTGATATCCGCAGTACTGAAGTGATTCAACAAGGAGGGGACGAAATAGTAGATCCCGTGTTCTTTCAAGCTTCCTTGATCGATGAGGGATTGAAAGTCGGTGAGGCAGCAGATATCGACGCAAACGGCGATCCGTTCATCCAGCGCAGCCAGCCACCAGGCTAGGGTACTGCCCATCGACATCCCGAGAGTGCCGATCCGCGCCGGATCAACGTCGGGTCGAGTCACAAGATAGTCTACGGCCCGTAGCGAATCGTAGACCATCATTCCCCACAAGACGGATCCCGTCCACAACATTTCCTTGAAGGTATCCATTTCGGTTCTATGGCTTCGTTCTCCGAAGCACCAGGCGTCGATGCAGAGGACACGGTAGCCGAGTCTCGTGAGGTCATCGGCATAGGGAGGGTGCGCGAGGAAGCTACGCCCTTCGATCAGCTCGGACTTTCCAATGGAATACTCTCCTCCGTGGGCGTGATTATAGAGTATCGTGGGGCCGGGGCCGGAAGCGTCTAGTGGCTTGAGGAAGTAAGCGGGTACGGTTTCCAGGCCGTTTAAGTCAAGGCGCAGGGTTTCCAGCAGGTACCCCTCCTTTTCCTCAGTTGAAGGGCGTTCGACTGAAATGGGTCGGCTACGATCGGGTAGTTTGCCCAGGAGAGAATAGAGAAGCGCTCGTTTAGAATCGTTCATCGATCGAGCATTCTAAGAGATGTCGTCCTCGTTCTCTAGGTTCCCTCGTTTGGTAAGCACCGTGATTCAGGTTCTCGGAATCCTACCGGCCCCAGGTCCGACAGTAGACGTGGGTGTCAGACGCAGCCTGAGAGGACGGTCTTTCGGCTAGTCTTTCAGCAGGACATTAGCGTCTGTTTCGCTCTTTTTGGAGGCGGGCTTCAATTCTCCCGTCGATCCAGGCATCGATCCAGTTGGTGACAGCTTCGGCCCGTTCCTGTCCGAGTAGCCGCGATTCCAGCAAGGAGGCCCGCCGTTTCCAGTACTGGCGCTCAACCCACAGGATTGCTCCAATCAACACCAGGAACAGAACCAGGTACTTCATCAAATCCACATTTTACCGCCGAAGTTACAGCCGGGACAGTAGGACAGCCATCTTGGCTGTCATGTTGAGACGGGCATCCTTGCCCGTCGAATCCCGCTGAAAGCACGAGATTTTCACCGCAGAGGCACAGGGACACAGAGGAAGATTGCGCTGAAAGCGCAAGAGAATCCAAGAGCCTGGGACAAAGGTGAAGCCGTGTCCAGGAACAGGCGCCAGCTCCGAAATTGTGTCCTGAAGGGACACCAGAATTGATTGCTTAGGCGGCGGCTTTCCAATTGTCGAGTGCCTTCGGCACCAATTCCGGCCGAAAGGGTGTGCCGAGAGTAGGACAGCCATCTTGGCTGTCATGTTCGACGGGCATCCTTGCCCGTCGAAAAGGGTGGGAGATGACCCACAGGCAGGGATGCCTGTTTTACCGCCGAAGTTGCAGCCCGTAGGACAGCCATCTTGGCTGTCTCGTTCGACGGGCATCTTGCCCGTCGAAAGGGTGGGAGATGACCCACAGGCAGGACATCCGAGGTAGTTTGTCAAGAAAAAATTAAAGTTCAAGCTGCTTCCATGAATGCAATGAGTGGAGAAGAGCTTTGACGGAGTGCCTGCAGATAGGTGTCTTCACAGTAAGGGGTGTGTGCA
>DATGOF010000293.1:0-4792 GCA_035306285.1 Acidobacteriota bacterium
ACCCCTGCTTGATATGCGTTCTCCAGGCTGTACTCGATGATGTAGCGATCGCCGAAACGGCACATGCATTTGTTTCGGTCCTTGGTTACGTCATCCAGGCGAGAACCACGCCCTCCAGCCAGAATAAGTGCTTTCATGGGAAACCCCCATTTCCAGTGCCCTGAGCGAGCATTATGCCTGATCGACGAAAAGATGGTGGTTCTGTTCCACCCAGTCAATTAACAGACGAATCCCCTCTTCGGTAGAAACTTTGGGACTCCATTTCAGCAGCCGGCGAGCCTTGGAGATGTCACAGATAAAATACTGCAGATCACCATGCCGGCTCTCTCGCATGTGGACTTCCGGACGTTTACCCCGGATCTTCTCGATAATATCGATGCTCTCGAGAAGAGAGATTGCTCTTTCCGGCCCACCTCCAATGTTATAGATCCCCGGAATCGGATTGTTGTAAAAAGCCAGTGCTGCTTCCGCCACATCGCGCGCAAAAAGGATATCGCGTACCTGCTTTCCGGTTCCATAGATGTTAATAGGCCATCCCAGTACCGAGCGGATGCAGAAATTAGCCACCCATCCGTGGTCTTCACCTCCTAGCTGCCGCGGTCCGTAGAGACCGGTGAGGCGAAAACTGGCAGCCTTTACGTTGTATGTATCAATGAAGACCTGAAGATAGAGTTCGGCAGCGCGCTTGGAAGCGTGTAACGGAGTTAGAATTCCTTCCATTACGGGGTGACTTTCGTCGATTTCGGCCGGTTCACGCAGATACCGCGTCTCTCCTTCCGACAGCGTCTCGTTAATCTTGTTTCCGTAGACATGAATAGTGGCGCAGGAAACGACAGGTATATCGAGTTCGCGAGCCACACGAAGGACATTGAAAGTGCCGACTACGTTAGTGGAGAGATCGAGATCCGGCGACTCGATACTGATCGTCACGGCGGGCTGGGCGGCGGTGTGAACGATGAAATCACAGCCCCTGCTTGTTTCGAGCAGTGTCTCATAGTCTCGAATATCGGCCTTGACCATCTGTACTCCCTGGCTTTCCAGCAGGTTCCAGTTGTAATCTCTGGCCTGGTCGACCTTGTAGGAAGTGCGCATCAATTCATGCTTGGTCATATTGTCATAGGAGATCACTTCGTCTCCCCGTTCCCGGTGGAAGCTACAGACGTGAGAACCGATGAATCCACAACCACCTGTTACTAAGACTTTCATTTCAACTCCTGCTTTCAGATCGTTCTGTAACTAGCTTTTCCAGCAACTCGACGGCACGTGAAGGTCCTCCCTCCTTGAGGAGATCATGTCCGATTCGGGCAGCATTTTCGCGGTAAGATGGATCTCCGAGAACTTTCTCGACAGCCGCCCGTAATCGGGCTGGTGAGCAGCGCCGAGGCTCAATTCGAAGTCCTGCTCCACATTCAACAACTCTCTGTGCATTCTCAGGCAACTCCCAGGCAGTAGGCACCACGATCAAGGGCACGCCTGAGATCAAAGCCTTTGTAACCGTGCCGGCACCGCCGGTCGTTATCACAAGATCAGTGCGGGGAAACAAATGGCTGTGAGGCACGAATTGCTCGATTCTTATATTTGGCCCAAATGAGCCGAGGTTAAGTTCTTCCGGTCTTCGATGCTTCCCGGTCGTCATGACGACATGACAGTCGAGTCCCGATAGTCCTGCAGCCGCCGCCTTCAATAACAGTGGCTCTGATGTATGAATCGTCCCCTCGGTTACGTGGACCAACGGCCTCGATGAATCCAGTGCTTCCAGCCACTCCGGGAGGTCCTCTTTCCCCGAGCTATCCCAACTGCAAGCTCCGACGTAATGTACACAGGCCGGCAGATCGGTGCGATTATAGTCAAAAGAGGGAGTGCTCGTCACCATGAAGAGATCGACCTTGCTGTATTCCTGAGCCATACCCTGGGAGAGAGGGGGAAGCTGGTACATCCGTCGAATCTCGTTCATCCTGCGTCTCACATCCCCGGTGAGCCACCACACGATCTTCTTCTCTGCCGTGCAACGGAGCTGCGAGACAAAGTTGCGAGGAGGAGGAAGACCTCGGCCCCAGGGCGGTGCCTCGGGCCCGGGAACCGAGCAGCCTGCCAGGAATGAAAATACAGCGATCGGCACTGACTGAGTCTCTTTGAGGATAAGAATTGGTCCCATGAGGGTGGGATCCGTAACCAGAATATCCGGTTGAAAGCTGGAAAGGATAGCGGTTAGGTCGGCAATCTGACCCGGAATGGTCTCAATAAGCCATCCTTTCAGGGCTTCATTTAGACGGCTAATTCTGTAAACCCAGCGGCGATCGACTGCCACGGACGAAATATCTGACCTCCCATTCTCAGGAAGAAGGAAAGACATCATCTGCTTGTCCAGTTCCGCACCAAATGGAAAAAATGAGATATCTAACTGGTGCGCCAGCAGCCGGGCTTTTTCTCCCGAGTAAAGAGCAACCTCATGGCCCTCATCCAGAAGGGCATGAGCCAGAGCCACGTTAGGGTTGAGGTGACCGGGTATGGGCTGACAGGCAAGCAGAATCCGCAACGTTCGCGACATAGCCTACATATGCTAGCAGAAGTCTACGCAAGACCAATTCAGCCTCTCGAAATTTTCTCCTTAGCTTCCAGCTATGGCAGAATGATCAAACGGGCGGGTGTACTAACTTCACTCGCTGCTTATGACAATTGGGGCTTTGAAAGAGAGAGGACTTGTGAACAGGACGACCTCGTTTTGCAGTATTTGGGCTTGTCTGGTCCTTTTATTTATTAGTTTGACTTCCCATCTTTTAGGAGAAGTCAGGTACGATTTTACTCTTGTCGCTACCAGCGGTGATGTTGTTTCGGGGCAGACCCTCGGCCAGGTTTATGACCCGATTCTTCTGGGAGACTCCGTTGCTTACACGGCGCACAACGACAGCCTGGGCTATTTTGTCGTCAAAGATGGGAGGATCTTGGCGTCCCGCAACAGCCAGGTTTCCGGTCGTTCTCTGACTGGAGTCCTGGAAGGTGCCCTCTCTTTATCACCCAGCGTGGCCTTTACCGGTCGCCTGTCAAACAATGAACTGGTGGTAGTTCGGGATGGAAATGTTGTAGCGGGCCCCGGGAGCCGGATCGATGGCCTTACGATCATGTCTGCTTTTTCACCCTCTCTTTGGGAAGAGGAGATGGCCTATGTGGCACGTGGCTCCGAAAATGATTACCACATCGTCCGAGGTAACCAGATCCTTTTCTCTTCGGGTGAGACTATTCAGGGTATTCCTATGGTGGAGGTGGGGACTCCTTCGATCTCCGGACGAAATTTGAGCTTTGCTGCACGCGATGCAAATTTTCAACTTTTCGTCGTCCGCAACCAGGAGATTGCAGCCGGCCCGGGTATGGTCGTCGATGGCCAGCTGCTCTCCGGGGCTTTCGAACCATCGCTGAGTACCCTTGACCTGGCTTATACCGGACTGAGCGACGAACTCGGACAGTTCGTTGTAGTCGGCCAGGACATCGTAGCCAGGCAGGGTGATGTGATCGGGGGGCTGACCGTTCAGCAGGCCTTTCAGCCAGCCCTGGATAGTACCGGGAAAAGACTGGCAATTGCTTTTAGCCATAGCAGGGGTTCGGCGATTGCTGTGGGAGAGGGAACCTTTAGAACTTACTTCGCCCAGGTCGCAGATGGGGGAGGCGTGTTCACCGATTTTTCCCTACTGAACCTGGGTGAGTCGGACGTGTACGGTACCTTGCAATTCGTTTCCCCAGACGGTTCTCCGAGGACAGTGACGGTTGAAGGACAGTCTGGCAGCCAATTCAATCTCGAGATCCCGATCAACGGTTCTGTCCGTATAACTACAGAAGGCAGCGGCCAGCAGGCACTTCCAGGCTGGGCTGTACTCGAGACGGACGGTCCGGTAAGAGGGATGGCTTCGTACGAGTATCGAATTGCCGGTCAGCTGGCTACCCGAGTTTCTGTTTCTGGTGAAGATCCGGTTTACCGCGCAACTCTCACCGTCGACAATCAGACGCAGTCCGATACGGGAATTGCTGTAGCCAATGTGGCTGATCATCCGGTGAGGGTGCGAATGACTTTACGGGATCAGTCAGGACGCGAGGTTGCGACTCGGATCGACCCTCGATTCGATCCGCTGGGGGTCAATCATCAAGTGGCCGACTTCGTGACCGCCTTTTTCCCACAGGTCAACGGCATTCATTCGTTCAAGGGCACGTTGACGGTTGAGGTCGAAGGAGAAGGTCGGATCATCGTGAGTTCCATCTTGCTGAAAGAGGGGCTTTATAACAATGTGCCGGTCATTCAGGTGGAGTGAACTACAGCCTTCGTGGAAAAAGGATCAAGACTCCCAGTGAACAAAAAAGGGAGAACCCACCAAGAAAAAGCAAATCCCCGATAATTGCCTCGATTCCAACATTCTTAAGGAGGATAGACCGGAAACCATGCACCGCGTACGTAAATGGGTCGATCCGAGCAATGAATTGCAGCCATTCGGGGAAACTGTAGATCGGGTACATAGCACCGCTCGGGAAGAAGAGCAGGGTATTTAACACACCAAAAGTAGCACGGGGAATCACCGGGTCATTGACCCGAACCATCAGCAGGCAGATCATGCTGATCAAGGAAAATGCGACCAGACTATTCAAGCCCAGTAACAAGATCAAAGTATCCAGACGTAAATTGCCTCCGATTCCCGCCAGAAAGCATCCAACCAGGGTCACAACCATCCCCGCGAAAGCTGCCTTGACTGTGCCGGAAAGAAGCATTCCGCTGACCAGCTCGAATCGGGTTACAGGGGTAACCAGGTAG
>DATGOF010000294.1:0-5814 GCA_035306285.1 Acidobacteriota bacterium
GTCTTCAATGCTGCGACAATTTTCTGGTGCCAGGGGCTTTCCAGCCCTCCGGGGCACATGTTGCCGTGGTCTCACTGGTCAAGACCACACGGACCCGACGCCCGAGTGCAACGGATTACACACAACCTCTTGCAGAAGGCGCTGGGGTGAGCTGTAACAACCGAACGGGATTCCTTGAATCCGTCCCGAGGGAACGCAGGTAGTTCGCCGCCGTGGGAGAAGGCGCCCGGCACATCTGTCGGCCCGTCACCTAAGCTGTTTTATTGAGCGAAAAAAAGGGGCAGCGAGAGCTGCCCCTTTTTACGCACCGAATAGCAGGTAGTTCTTAGAATTCGAACCGTATAGCGAATCGGAACATGCGCTGGTCGATACCTTCCCGCCCGGTATTGCGGGTACCGGTGATCTCACCAAATGCTGAGCTGGAGATGTTGCTGTTTGGATTGTTCAGATGAGGTGTGTTGGTGAAATTGAAAGCCTCAGCTCGAAACTCCATATCCAGATTCTCCGTCAACCTGAAGGTGCGGAAGAGCCCGATATCCATATTGAACTGTTTAGGCCCCAGGAAGCTATTGAACGCAACATTCCCGAAGCGAGGCTCATCAACCGGTGCGAAGGAGGATGGATCCATCCATTGCTCGTCGGGTCCGACATTCCCGAGTATTCGCAGCGGAGCGACCTGGTCAGCCCTTTGTGAATTGCCGGGCATATCCAGCGCAGCTCCGGAAGCGGTTACGGTGAAGGGAGTTCCGGATTGTGCATACATAACTGTATTGAACTGCCATCGTCCAAGGATCGCAGCTGCAGCACCATCCTGCACCCACCTCTTACCGGGTCCAAATGGAAGCTCGAAGATACTCGAGACATTAAATCGGTGTGGAATGTGAAGATTGGAAAGGCCGCGGTTCAGATGGAAGTAATCGAGTGCCTGAATGCTGGGAGCGCCGTCACTGGCACTCAAACCTGCAATTCCCAACGTCTTTGACCAGGTATAGTTGGAATTGAAGGCAATGCCATTCGAGAAACGACGGTTGAAGTTGGCCTGCAGGGCGTCATATTGAGCACCGCCCAGCGCCGTGAAAATGCGCGTCCCTGTGGCGCGCCCAAACTTCTGATAGTAGGGACGGCCCTCGATTCCCGCACCCGGAATCTGACCGGCATTTAGATCGTGATATCCCAGCATGCGAACGGTTCTGGTGGCAACGTAGGCGATGTCACCGACGAAGCCCCAGAACAGGTTCTTCTGAAGGGTGATGTTCCACGACTGGATGTAGCCGCGATCGAGCTTGGGACCGACGCTATTCACAGCGATATTATCTGGAACCTCAAGAATGCCGTCGCCAAAGTCGATCGGCTCGATCTCCGGTATACCCGTGGTCAAGTTTCCGGCTGGTGTGAACGACGTTTCGCCTTCCAAATTCAGCGGAAAGAGCATCGGATAGTTGGTGCGATGCGGGCGAGCCAGGCTGAACGGATCGTTAGTGATACCGTACCCTGCCCGGATTACCATATCGTCGCCAATACGGTATGCCAAGCCTATCCGAGGGGCGAAAAGCGTTTTACTCAGCTCGACTCCGCAGTCACGCGGGATGCTGCCAACTCCACAGACCCTCATCAGGTTGTTTTCGAAGTCGTAGATCTCCATGCCGCGGTCCGCCCGGGTCGGCATGGGGAAGTATTCCCAGCGAGTCCCGATCGAAAAAGTCAGGTTTGGTGTTACCTGCCAGCGGTCACGAACATACATGCTGAACAGCTTGGCGCGAGTCGTATATTCCTCGTCGACCTGAAGAATGCGCCCCAGTCTCCAGGCTTCACCGAGCAAGAATGCAGCCATGCTGTTGTAGTCGTTGAGTGACTCACCGTCACGACGCCCGGTGGTTGCCTGATTGAATCGAAAACCGCCCTGAGCCGGGTGATTGGCTCCGGGAAATTCAGGTTGAGTCTGGTTCATATGCTGGTTAACAACTTCTCCTCCAAACCGAATATCGTGTTGTCCAGTGGTCCAGTTGGCGTTTCCAGCCATCTGGATTTGAGGATCGCGTCGGTAATAGGGCATGAAGTTGTTGGAGATACCGATCTGTTCCCAACCGTCAATCTCGAGTCTGGGCACGCTGCTCTCGAATCGTCGGGTGCCATTGGTACCCGGGATACCGAAAACGTCACGCCCTACATTCTCACCCAGGCGAGCCATCTCAGAATTGGTGTCTTTTCGAGTCCATCCGAAGTTGGCATCGACGACGAAGCTGGGGGTTACAACATAATTCCCCGCAATGGTCGTTCCATAGGTCCCGCCGTCGGCACTTGTGGAGTTTCCACCGGCCAAAGGTCGACCCAGCAGTTGGTCCCCGTAAAATGTGGGCGCCAGCATGTTGTAACGCAGGATGCTGAAGCGACCGTACATGTTGAATTTATCGGTGGCATGCCAGTCGATCTTCGTGTCCAGAACATTTCGGTCGAACTCGAAGGTTCCTGAGGCGAAGTAGTTCTGGGAGATCCCGTCGAACATGGGAGCCGGCAGCATATCGAGCAATGCCTTTGAAACAGGGTGAATGCGGTTCTCAGGAATGATGTTGCCGGGAAACGGCGTGCGATTCGACCCGTCCGGATCACCGGTCAACGGATCGTAAATCGGCGTCGGTGACTCAGAAAAATCGCCCTGCCGCATGGCCATCGTCGGGATATCTCCAAAGCCCGAAGCGTGGCTCCGTTCCGGCGAGCCTTCGAAGCTGGCGAAAAAGAACAACTTGTTCCGGGCAATGGGGCCGCCGATCGTTCCCCCGTACTGGTTGGAAATGTACTTGGGGTTGCGTTCATCGGCCGGGAAAAATCGTGGCTTGGCCATGGTTGAATTATCGGTGTGGAACCAGAAAGCTGAGCCGTGAAAGTCATTGGTTCCGCTCTTGATCTGGACGTTCATCGCAGCGCCACCGGCCAGTCCCTGCTCAGCGTCGAAGCTGTTGGTGACGACATTGACCGTTTCGATCGCCTCAAGAGATGGGATGTATACGGCGATATGCGGTAGCCAGATGTCAAACTGGCTGGCGCCGTCGATCCTCACGTCATTGGAGCTTTGAGACGTTCCATTCACGTTGGTGGTCAGTGCCCGCGAAGGGTTAGTCGGAATGGAGTGTGCGTTCGTAGGTGTTCGAAAACCCGGCAGTGTACCCAGCAGGTTCTGGTAGTTGCGGCCGATCGGAACAGGAAGATCCGTGAGCTCCTCGCTGGCGATCTCCGCCCGGATCTCGGCTCGATCCGTTTGCAGCAAAGTTGTCGCAGCTGAGACAGTCAGAGTTTCGGTCACCTCACCCACTTCCAGAGTCGCATTCACACGTACGGTTGAGTTAACCGTTACCCGTACGTCCGGATTCACATATTCTTTGAACCCCGGAATGCTAATCCTCAGTTCCCAAGTTCCAGTCTGAATGGTGGGAAAACGGTAAATTCCTAGATCATTGGTGACCGTTGTTCGTACGGCGTTGGTACTCTGGTTGGTTGCGATGACTTCCGCTCCAGGAATAGCAGCACCTGACGGATCCTGTACGTTACCTTCAATTGTGCCGTAAAGGACCTGGGCGTAAACGCCCGACGTCATCAAGAGAGTCACTCCGATGACGACTAAGACGGGAAGAAAATTGAGCCCGAACCTTCGGGCTGTACTCGAGTAGAAAAGATGCATGTCCCCTCCTTGGAATACATAATTTCTCAGCCTGTGTTCGGTCGTCGAAAGGGTGTTCTCAAAAGTGCCGTTTTCGACACTGATTCAGCTGCCAACCTTATTTTGGCTACGCTGCTGAATGAGTCCTTTCAAAAGTATTCCACTTTCAACAATCGAAAAGAACGGTCGTTGTCTTCGGAGTATATTCAGCTGGTGAGAAAAATCAATTAAAATATGCGATCCACTTACTCCTCAGGTGATTCTGTTGGATCTGCACCATTTCCGTTACTGCACAAAAAATCCCCTCCACAGGCCTTGCGTCATGGAAGCACCCGGAATGACCTATGGGATGATTGATACGGGTCGATTACTGGTCAGCTGTTGCCGAACTGGACGGTCGGCCCTTTTCAAGGAGGGCGAAGAGGTCGATGATTTCTGGAAGGCTCAAATTGTTCAACAGCCCTTCGGGCATCATTGATTTCTGTGATGCTGAACGCGCTTCGACGTTCGCGACAGGAACCCGGACGATTGCACCCCCGGCGACTTGGACTTCCAGGGAGTCTGATGTTTGCCGTGTAACGATTCCGATCAGCGATTCACCATCACGAAGGGCAATCTCCTCCGCTTCCCACAAATCTGAGATCGTTCTGGAAGGATAAAGAATCGCCTCGATCAAATCTTTTCGTTCAAACCGAGAACCGATCGTCGTCAGATCGGGACCGGCTTCCTGCCCGATATCTCCGAATCGATGACAGGTTGCGCAGAAGGCCTTCTCGAAGGCTTCAATCCCTTCTTCCGGATCACCGCCATAAGCCATCGGATCGAAAAGCAGATACTCCTCCAATTCTTGCTCAGAGAGTGTCTCCGTGTAGTTCTCGCGCCGAAATCTGTGAAGGGGAGCTTCACCCGGCTCCAGCTCGGGAGGATTCAAGGAGGGAATCCGTTGTTCCGCGGCCAGTCGCTGTTCGGGAGGCATCCATCGCAGAATATCCTGCCAGAGCAGCTGAAGGTATCCAAAGAAACTGGCGCCCCCTTTCCAGCCTTCGGCCTGGGTCTTTTCGAACCAAGCGACAACTGAGTCGAAATCTTCGGCGGTCCATCCGCGTTCGATTGTGCGCAGGCAATAAACAAGAAAGATTTGATGTTCTCGTGAATGTGACTGAACGTTGAGTTCGGCGACCAGTTTTCCGATGGTACCCGGCGGATTTAGGTCGGCAAGGGCAATCGCCAGTTCGCGATCCAGTGGTTCAGATCCGCTGGGAAAGCGGGATAGAAGAGTTTCACCGATCAATGGATGAATGTCTTCGTCAAAAATACCACTGCCTTTGGCCAGCGTGAGGTGGAGGACTCGAAGCAACGATAAGAGGTTGTTGTCAGTCGGCCTTTGCTGAAGTAACTCCAGTTCTCTCGATAGAAGTTCGGGGACTTCCGAAGCGTCAGTTGCGGTTTGCACAACCGCCAGGAGACCTTCGGCGGCAGCCGGATAGTTGGATAGTTCGAGGGCCTGGTCCCTCCACAGATTTCTGTCGATACGGATCAGAAGCTGACGTGCGGCATAGCGGACAAATCGATCGGGGTCATCCAGCAACGGCAGTACCGAGTCGGCCGGAGTAGGGAACCAGCTGGAACCGGGGAAGACGCCGCTTCGGATCAGTGCCTCACAGGCTCGCCTGCGTACGAACGGATGAGGATCATTCAAACGCTGAATCAATTCGTCCCGAGCTTCCTTGGTGCTGTACATGCCGAGATAGAGGGTGGAGGCCGCCCGTAGCTCCCAGTCTTGTTCTGCCCGCAGGCCTATCAATAGGTTTACAGCCGGAGGCGGGCCATATACATGCAGAAGTTCAAGGGCCTGCAGTCGCTGATGGACCGCACGCTGGTGGTCTTCAACAGCCTGCCGGAGCTGTGAACTCCATCGCCGGCCCATTCGCTGACGAAGTTCCTTGATTCTGGCCCTTCCCCAGGCTGATCGGGGTTGCGGTTGGGAGAGCACTGCAGTCAGCAAATCGGCGGGCTCAGGCCGCCTGTCGGCACCTGTATAGACGACCCGGAAGAGCCCGCCTTCAGTACGGCGACCTCCTTTAGAGAAGTACAGTGCACCGTCAGGCCCGACATCAACGTCGGTGATATTAAGAGGCTCCCCTAGCAAGAAGGTCTCCATA
>DATGOF010000295.1:0-4208 GCA_035306285.1 Acidobacteriota bacterium
GCAAGACTGTTAGTCTCCGAGATCAAGCTCTACAACGAAGAAGAAGTCGAACAGGGTCGGCAGGACGGCACCCTTTACTCGCGACTTCAAAAAGATATCGACCGCAGCCGGCAGATGTATCAAAAACGGGTTCACCCGTCAGTCAAAGCCAACACCGACTACTTTCACAACGAGTTGATCCGTATCCTCGCCAAGAATGATGGGAAGCTCCTGGGACCCGACTACCCCGGCCCACAGTTAGTCGGTTAGACAGGATTTTTGGAGTACGGTTCCTTTATACCTGTCGCCATCTCAAATCGTGACTAGAATTAGCCAGAAGGCCGCTCAATTCAGTGAATCAGTGATTCGTGAGATGACTCGTCTCGCAAATCGCTATGAAGCCATCAACCTCGCCCAGGGTTTTCCAAATTTTCCCGCCCCCGCCTTTATCAAGGATGCTGCCTGTCGAGCCATCCAGCAGGATATTAACCAGTATGCCATCACCTGGGGAGCCCCTTCGCTTCGTCACGCAATATCCAGCCTTTACCAGAGGCTTTACAGAATCGAAGTGGACCCGGAGCGTGAGATCACCGTTTGCTGCGGGGCAACGGAGGCAATGATTGCGTCGGTGATGGCTACCGTTAACCCCGGAGAACAGGTTCTCGTCTTTGAACCGTTCTACGAGAATTACGGACCTGACATCATTCTTGCAGGGGCTCGTCCTGTCTACTTTCCTCTGAGCCCTGAAAACGGCTGGGAATTCTCTATCGATGATCTAGAGGCGGTTATTTTCGATGCCGAGAAACAGGGTGGCCTCAAGGCCCTCATTCTGAACACCCCAAATAATCCAACCGGGCGCGTCTTCTCGGAGGAAGAGTTATCTGCCCTGGCCGCGCTATCGCAGCGCTATGACTTTCTCGTCATCACCGACGAGATCTACGAGCACATCGTCTACGACAATCATCGGCACAGGCCGATCGCCAGCTTACCGGGGATGCGGTCGCGGACGATTACTATCAGCGGCCTGTCCAAGACATTTAGCGTAACCGGTTGGCGTCTCGGCTATGCCATCAGCGTGCCGGAAATTGCGGGAGCGATAAGGAAGGTACACGATTTCCTGACTGTAGGCGCCGCAGCTCCTCTCCAGCAGGCGGCGGCAGAGGCCATCCTGAATGCTGATGATTATTTCGAGTCCCTTGCGGAAGACTATCGCGAGCGTCGCGATCTAATGTTCCAGATTCTTGAAGAAGCAGGCTTCCGCGTCTGGAAGCCGGCAGGCGCGTATTACATGATGGCAGACATACGCGATGTCACTTCGAAAAATGACCGTGACTTCGTTGAAGAATTAGTACGAGACTATGGAGTTGCCACCGTTCCGGGTACCAGCTTCTATCGTTCAACCGAGAAGGGACAGCATCTGATACGGTTCGCTTTTTGCAAAACCCTAGACGTATTGGAAGAAGCCGGTAAAAGGCTTCGACGGCTAAATCGATCCTAAATTGGTAAGCTGGCCTCAGAAGCAGGCAATTGCGAGAAAAGCTGGAGCACCCCCCTGCGCGATAAGATATTGATGACGAATGACGAATCAGGACATAGCCAGCGTTTTTGATGAAATCGCCGACATACTTGAAATCAAGGGTGACAATCCTTTTCGGGTGCGATCCTATCGAAGAGCGGCGGAGACCATCTCGGCGCTCCCCTTCGACATTGAATCGGTCATTGATACTGACCCTGATCGGATAAGGTCGGCTCCCGGCATTGGTGTCGGTACGTTCCGAAAGATTCAAGAGCTCATCGAAACAGGATCCTGTCAGGAGCATGAAAATCTCCGTAGGGAATTTCCTCCTTCCCTGCTCGAACTTCTTCGGGTCCAGGACCTCGGACCCAAGAAGATAGCACTGTTCTACAAGCACCTCGGGATTAGAAACCTTGACGAGCTGGAAGCCGCGGCCCGGCAAGAGAAGCTCAGAGAACTGCCGGGTATGGGTGCTAAGAGCGAACTCAAGATCCTAAAGTCAATAGAAGAGCTTCGCCACCGACAGGGGCGGTTTCGACTCGATTACGGAACGGAGATCAGCAATCGCATTCTCGACTACTTGCGTAGTCAAGCAAACGTCCAGCGCATTGCTGCCGCAGGAAGCGTCAGAAGGCGAAAGGAAACCATAGGCGACGTAGATGTCCTGGTAACCACTTCAAACCCCGGCGACGTCATCAGGACATTCACCACTTTTCCGGGCACCTATGAAGTCCAGGCCCAGGGTGAAACGAAGGCCTCCATTCGCACTCGTCAGGGCCTTCAAGTGGATTTACGAGTCGTCGAAGATGATGCCTTCGGTGCCTGTTTGCAATATTTCACGGGTTCAAAAGAACACAACGTCGCGCTCCGAGAGCGGGCCAAGAGGATGGGATTCAAAATCAGTGAGTACGGGCTCTTCGATACCGAATCGGGCGACAGAGTGGCTGGCCGGGAAGAGTGCGAGATTTACGAAAAACTCAGGCTTCCCTGGATTCCTCCGGAATTGAGAGAAAATCGCGGCGAGATTGAAAAAGCTGAGAAAGGGGAACTCCCTGCCCTGGTGACGATCGACAACATTCGGGGCGATTTACACATGCATACGACGGCTTCCGATGGTCGAAACACCATTGAGGAGATGGCAGCCGCTGGTCTGGAGAGGGGCTATGCCTTTATCGGAATTACAGACCATAGCAAGTCTTTGGCAATGGTTCGTGGCTTGGACGAGGAAAAGCTGCTCCGGCAAATGGAAGAGATCGAAGCCTATCGTAGAACGAATTCGGGAATCGAAGTCCTGAAGGGAATCGAAGTCGACATTCTGGCGGACGGAAGCCTCGACCTCGACACCTCGGTCCTGAGTCAACTGGATTTCGTCATCGCCTCAATCCACAGCCGCTTCAACATGACACGCGACGAGATGACTCGCAGAATTTGCCGGGCCCTGGAGAACCCTACCGTGAGCATCCTGGCTCATCCGACGGGGCGGCTCTTGCTGCAGAGAGATGCCTACCAGGTTGATTTAGAAGAAATCATCAAGGCCGCCGTCGCTAATCGGGTGTGCCTGGAGATTAATGCTTACCCGGCTCGCCTTGACCTTTCCGATATCCACTGCCGGATGGCGAGAGACATGGGAGCTCTCATCACAATCAATTCCGATAGTCACACGGATGGTATGCTTCACTATATGAGCTTTGGCGTGGATACTGCCCGCCGCGGCTGGCTTGAAGCCGAAGATGTCATCAATACTTATCCCGTTGATCGACTAAAGAGAGTCCTGAAGAAGCAAGAATACCGCTAGCTACTGATGAATGTGTTCAGAATGGTCGTTTTCAGACGCCTGATAATTATATGGCTTGGTTTGTACTCGCTGACCATAACTCCACTTCAGGCCTGGGGAGATGAAGGTCATTATTGGGTGACGCGGAAGGCTTTGAGGATGCTTCCCCCGGCTCTCCAGCAGCATTTTTCGGACTGGGAGAGGACTCTAGTTGACAATTCCATTCTTGCCGATCTTCGTAAAGCCGACGATCCCGCCGAAGCTCCAAAGCATTATTTAAATCTCGACGCGTATGGTGATTACCCCTTCCCGGATTTTACGGTTAAGCGTGACATTCTGGAGAAAAGGTGGGGCAGGGAGACGGTTTCGAAGAATGGGACCCTCCTGTGGACCATTGAATCGACGTATCATCAGCTGGTAGATGCTTTCAGGCAGCGTGACGAGCAGAGAATCGTTCAACTGGCGGCTGATCTTTCCCATTACGTGGCCGATCTCCACCAGCCATTCCACGCAGCTCTAAACTACAATGGTCAACTGACGAATCAACACGGTATTCATTTTCGATTCGAAGGTGATCTTTTCCTACATTTCCAGCACCGTGTCAGTTTTCGTCCCCGTGCGCTGGAGCGATTTGACACGGTGAAAGGTCAGTCTCTGGCATGGATAAAGGAGAGCTTCCTTCTGGTTGAGTCGATCCTGGAAGCGGACGCTGCGATTGTCTCGGAACTCAGGATCAATCGTCGCAACTATCGAAAGGGCAACAGAACCCTTCCCTATCCCGACGAGTATTACAGACGGCTGTGGGAGAAAACCGGCGACTTGCTGGTGCGAAGGCTCAACCAAGCGGCTTGGGCAGTGGCATCTCTCTGGCACATGGCCTGGCAAGAAGGGACTCGGTAGGCATTCCGGGATAGGGCTTTAATCAAGGAGACGCGGGCG
>DATGOF010000296.1:0-4425 GCA_035306285.1 Acidobacteriota bacterium
ATGGGTGATGACCTGCCTCGCTTCTAGCCCCGCGTCATCGCCGAGACTGCCGGGGGTTACGTTCAGGATCAGAACGCCACGTTCGTTTTCGAGACCCATCTGGTCTGCTTCTCGAGCCGTCAGCGTCTTCACTTCAAGACCGATTTCTTTTGGTCTGGTTTCCTCCTCGGGTCGCTGATCCAGCGAAAATCCTCGGCTCGCTTCTCGCTGCTGCTGTTCCAGTGTCCGTTCAGCCAGATTAACGTCAAAACGCAAAACTTGCCCTTTACGAACTACGACGATAGGCACGGTTTCACCAGGTGCAGTATTGGCCACGGCTGCTCTGAGGTCCCACAGGTCCTCGATCTCCCGGTTGTTGAACTGGACGATCACATCTTCAGGCTGCAAGCCTGCTTTGGCGGCCGGTCCGCTATCTCCCGGCTCCCCACTTTCGTCGATCAACTGCGTGATGATCACACCGTCACCATCTTTGATCCCCTCAGGATCGTTCCCCGCTACACCAAAGAATTCAGCCATTTCGGGAGTCATTGGCGTGTCGTTCATCGACACTCCGAGCCAGCCTCGTTCGATTTTTCCCGTGGTGACGAGTTGATTGTAGGAATTGACAAAAACCGATGACGGAACGGCAAACCCTACACCGGCAAAACTGCCAGTGGTCGTAGTGATAAAGCTGTTGATGCCAACAACTTCACCTCTCATATTGACCAGCGGTCCGCCACTATTTCCGGGATTGATGGCCGCGTCAGTCTGGATATAATCGCCAAAGATACCGGTTCGAATCACTCGTTTGGTAGCTGACACAATGCCAGCGGTGACCGTTTGAGTCAAAGAGAATGGACTTCCGACGGCTAATACCCAGTCACCAACCTTTAGCTGGTTCGAATCGCCCACCTGCGCGAAAGGCAGGGGCTTATCGGCCGAGATCTTAAGGACGGCCAGGTCCGATTCGGGGTCGACACCGATTACCTGGGCCACATACTCTTCACCATTGTAGAGCTGCACCTCAATCTTATCGGCCACCTGGCGAAGGCCGGCTGATGTCTGGATCGGGGCAACTACATGGTAATTAGTCAGCAGGTAACCTTCACTATCGACAATGACTCCAGATCCAAGGCTGGTCCGCTTCTGGCGGCTTGGACCTTCATCCGGTCCGAAGAAACGATCCCAGAAATCATCCCCGAAAAAGTCCCGGAGGGCGTCTGGAGCTTGTGGAGCGCGACCCCTCTCAACTATCGACTGGGTACTAATATTGACAACCGCAGGTTCAATGATTTCGGCAACCTTGCTGAAACCGTCTCGCAATGAGATCTCTTCATCCAGAACAGACGGTGTCCCTTCGCCGCGAAGCTCAAGCTTGGCGACCTGCCTTTCTGTCTGGGCACTGAAGACGCCGTCTGAAACGATTGAACCGATCGTGATTCCGAGACCTAACGTCAAAAGCAATATGAAAAATGTCAGACCAGGCCGGGATCTCATGAAATCGTCGAGTCTTGCCATGGAATACCTCCGCGTCCGAGCACATCAGCTCGAGACTAAACTTCTATAGACTAACCACAATAGATTGATTTTCGAGTACTTGTACGATCACGGGAGCGAAGCGTTCACTTTTAATTCTAGCACAGGCGATTCAGCCACTTAGGCGATGCCCTATTGAAGTAACGACGCCTCCGCACCTCCTAAAATTCGACTCAAACTGGATTCTTCCACGTTCTTCACATTACCGCCAGTACCGAGCCAACAGGCTGAAAAGGAGCGTTGCGGCTTCCATGTCCACCACTTCTGGACGCTTTTCCGACCTCTAACCGGACGATCCATTCGACCCGTGCCGAGACAGGTAGTCTCGGGCAGCTCCCATCACCCGTGGAGCCAAAAGTAGAGCGGCGATCATGTTGGGGAAAGCCATCAAGGCAAAAGCAGTATCGAGCATATTGACTACCATTCCAGCGGTCCACACTGCTCCCACATAGAGCATTATGAGATAGAAATAGTCGTAGACTTTACTGCGATGCGCCCCGAAGAGGTAGCTAAAGCACTTTTTTCCGTAGTAGGAGTAGCCAAACATCGTGCTTAGTCCGAAAGAAGCAACTATGATTACCAGTAGAAACTTACCTGCAGAACCTAGTGAGTTTTCGAAGGCTTGCAGTGTCAGAGCCACTCCCTGTATACCTTCGGCAGCCCTCCAATCGGCAGCGGCCAGAATAATGAAAGCGGTGAGCGAGCAAACAATGATGGTGTCAGCCAAGGGACCCCACATGGCAACCAAACCTTCACGGACCGGCTCTGTGGTCTTGGCCGCACCGTGGGCCATTGGTGCAGTGCCGATACCAGCTTCATTGGAGAAGACCGCCCGCTTGATACCGGTTTGAACAACCGTCAAGAACCCGATTCCGGCAGCGCCCCCGGCAGCGGCAGTTCCGGTAAACGCGTCGTGAAAGATCTGGTAGAAAATCGTCAAAACGCGGTCACTATGGACACCCACGATATAGAGAGCTGTCATGAGGTAGAGCAGACACATCGCCGGAACCATCCGACTCGCCACATTAGCAATTCTTTTGAGGCCTCCCAGGATAACGATGGCGACCAGCAGGACCGTAGCAATCCCTGTCAGTGGAGCCGATACTTCATAACTGGCAGTCAAAATTTCGGCGAGTTGATTGGCCTGAAACATTGCCAGACAGCCGATCATCCCGCAGATGGAGAAAAATATCGCCAGAAAGCGATATTTAGGTCCCAGGCCAACCTCAATGTAATACATAGGACCGCCCTGCACCTGACCCAGGCTATCGCGCCCGCGGTACATAACTGCCAGCGTGCAAGTAAAGAATTTGGTGGCCATTCCTACCACAGCCGCGACCCACATCCAAAAAACCGCACCCGGCCCTCCCTGTGTGATGGCAATGGCTACGCCTCCAATGTTCCCCAGGCCAATGGTCGCTGCTAGTGCTGTACTAAGAGCCTGGAAATGGCTGATATCACCAGGGTCATCGGGCCGGTCATACTTTCCGCGGAGAATGTCAATGGAGTGTCCGAGCAAGAAAAAGGGGAGAAATCGCGAATAGACCAGGAAAAACAGTCCACCCCCGATCAGCAGAAAAATCAGCGGCGGACCCCACGCGTAGTCTACCGCAATCGAAAAGAACCGATTCAGTCTCTCCAAAATTCATCCCCGCCAGCGGACACCAACTGCAAGCCGATACAACCTGAACGAGATCAACTGACGCTACAACGGTTTCAAGTTGGCATACCGCTGCAGCATTTTCTTAATGCCTTTCCCCGGAAACTGAACTGTGATTTTGATATCGCCGTCACTTTTCGGTTCAACACTGAGTACCTTACCGGTTCCGAATTTCTCGTGGACAATCAGTCCGCCGGCAACAATTCCCTTGACACCTTTCGCTTGCCCCCGTTCCTCGAGAAAATTCTTAACGCTTTCCACGGAATTGTAGGTCTTTCCCTCGTAGGGTCGAGACGGCCGGTTGGGGGGTGCACTTGAAAGAAAGGACGGTGTTGTATAGGAACGCTCGAAGCCCCGATGCAATCCAGCGACTTCAAGTAACTCGGCTGGGATCTCACTCAGGAAGCGACTCGGTTTGTTCAACTCATTTCCTTGCCGTCCAAAAAAGCGCCGCCGCCGAGAGTAGCTGAGATGCAGCTGTCGCTGGGCCCTGGTGAGCCCGACGTAACAGAGCCTCCGCTCCTCTTCTAAATCATCCTCTTCAATCGAGCGGCTGTGAGGAAACAAGCCTTCTTCCAGGCCCGCAAGATAAACGATCGGAAATTCCAGCCCCTTGGCATTATGGAGGGTCATTAAAGTGACCGGAGCCTGCGCATCATAGTCGTCGATATCGGAACGCAGCGCAGCATGGTCTAGAAAACTCTGCAGCGGATCGTTCTCGTCCTCGTAATCCCCGGCTACAGTAGTCAATTCCTGTAGGTTGAGGAGGCGGCTGTCGGCTTCTTCTGAATCTTCCTCCCGGAGAGCGGAGATATATCCGCTTTCCTGTAAAACTGTGTCCAATGCCATATGCAGTGGCTTTTGGAGGGCCTTTTGCCATCCCTTCACCAATTCCACGAATCTCTGCAAGGCCAGGTGGCTTCGGGCAGGAAAGTAATTCTCTTCCAGGCCGGTCAGAATCGCCTGCCACAAGGTAATTCCTCGGCTACGCGACAATTCGAAGACGCTCCCGATAGTTGTGCTGCCGATTCCCCGGGGAGGTTCATTGATTATTCTGGTCAGTGAGACTTCATCGTCTGGATTCCGAGCCACTCTCAGAAAGGCGATTGCATCTTTGATCTCTTTCCGCTGATAAAAGCTGAGCCCTCCCACCAGTCGGTACTTGATACTTAACCTTCGCAGCGCCTCCTCGAACTGCCTGGATTGGAAATTCGTGCGATAGAGAATCGCGATGCCTCTGGTACCCTGCT
>DATGOF010000297.1:0-4217 GCA_035306285.1 Acidobacteriota bacterium
TCTTGTCTGCAGGTTGCGCACCCCGGTGATCATTCCCCCGATCGCGATTTCCTTGCCCGACATCGCTTCGTCGATTTCCCGGGTCGTATAGCGGGAAAAGCTTTTCAATTCGGCAGCGTATTTCTGGAGAGGGTGTCCGGAGACGTAGAACCCGAGTGTCTCTTTCTCGTAGCTCCACCGTTCGCGGTCCGGCCACTCGCCGGCATCCGGGATCTCTTCACTGGTTCCTGTCATGGTTTCCGCCGGTACCGGTCCAAACAGGGCACGCTGTCCACTCAAACGGTCCTTCTGCGCCTTCTGCCCCATCTCGATGGCTCGGTCCAGAATCTCCATCAATGACTTGCGATGGTAGCCGAGCGAATCAAATGCCCCTGCCTTGATGAGAGCTTCAATCACTCGCTTGTTGACGGAACGGAGATCCACCGACTCGCAAAACTGGTAAAAACTCTTGAAACCACCCAGCTCATTTCGGACGGAGATCACATTGCGGATCGCCGATTCTCCGACATTCTTGATGGCCGTAAGCGAAAACTTGATCTCGTTTTCTCCGGATCCGATGAAAAACTCTCGACTGTCGTTAATGTCCGGAGGTGAAACTTCGATTCCCATTTCCCGGCATTCATTGATGTAATGGACAACCTTATCAGTATTCGAGCTTTCACTGGTCAGCAGGGCAGCCATAAACTGCACCGGGTAGTGGGCTTTCAGGTAGCCGGTCTGGTAAGCCAGCAGTGCATAAGCGGTGGAGTGACTCTTATTAAAGCCGTAACCGGCAAACTGCTCCATCAAGTCGAAAATACGGGCGGCCTTTCCGGCGTCGAATCCTCTTGCCTGAGCTCCTCTGAGAAATTTCTTGCGCTGGGCCTCCATGACCGACTTTTTCTTTTTCCCCATTGCCCGGCGCAAGAGGTCAGCTTCTCCCAGGCTAAAGCCAGCCAGAACGCTGGCAATCTGCATTACCTGCTCCTGGTAAACGATGACTCCATAGGTTTCCTTTAGAATCTCTTCCAATTCTGGAAGCTCGTAGGTAACCTGGACACGCCCGTGCCGGCGATCGATGAAATCGTCAATCATTCCTCCTTGAATGGGGCCGGGACGATAGAGCGCATTCAAGGCGATCAAGTCTTCGAAGCGACTGGGCTGCAACCTTCGGAGGATGTCTCGCATCCCGGCCGACTCAAACTGAAAGATTCCGCTGGTCCTTCCCGCGCAGAAGAGCTCCAGCGTCTTTGGATCATTGAGGGGAATCTCAGCCAGGTTGATCTGCTCTTTCTTCTGTTCTCGGATCTGGTCGAGCGTTTGTTCGATCACCGTCAGGGTGGTCAGCCCGAGAAAGTCCATTTTTAACAACCCGAGCCGCTCCAGGTCGGACATCGGATACTGAGTGGTGATCTCGTCCTTGTTCGACTTATAGAGCGGGATGAGTTCGATCAACGGACGGGGGGCGATCACGACTCCTGCGGCATGAATCGATGCGTGGCGAGACAATCCCTCCAGTCGACGGGCAATGGTCAGAAGCTCCTGAACCTTGCTGTTGCTGGTGGCCAATTCCTGCAATTCTTTAACATTCTCAATCGCCTTCTCGAGAGTTGCATCGGGAGCCTGGGGGACCAGCTTGGCCAGTTTGTCGATCTCAGGATAAGGGATGTTCAGGCTCCGGCCGACGTCCCGAATGGCACCTCGGGCAGCCATGGTTCCGAAGGTGATGATATGACTGACATTATCTCTTCCGTAACGTTCCGTTACGTAATCGATCACTTCACCCCGACGCAGCATGCAGAAGTCGATGTCGATGTCGGGAGGTGTGACTCGTTCCGGATTGAGGAAGCGCTCAAACAGCAGGTCATACTGCAAAGGATCGACATCGGTGATGCGCATAGCATAGGAAACCAGGCTACCGGCTGCCGAACCTCTGCCCGGGCCGACCGGGATGCGAGCATCTCGCGCATAGCGAATGAAGTCCCAGACAATCAGGAAATAAGCGGCAAAATTCAGTTGCTGGATAATCCGAATTTCAGTCTCGAGACGTGACTGGTATTCCTCCAGGCTGTGTCGCAGCAGCCCTTCGGCCTCCAATTTTTTTAAGAGAACCAGCCGTTCCTGAAAACCTTCCCGGACGACCTTCTCAAAATAGGAATTGACGTCGTAGCCATCCGGCACCGCAAAATCCGGAAAAATATTCCGTGTCTCCCCCAGCTGAAAGTTGCATTGCTCGGCAATCCTCAAGGTGTTGGTGAGCGCATCGGGAATGTTCCCGAAGAGGGTTTCCATCTCTCGAGCATCCTTGAAGTAGAACTCGTCAGTCTTGTAGGTCAGGCGGTTGGCGTCTTCCACGACCTTGCCGGTTTGGATGCAGAGCAAGACGTCATGAGCATGGGCGTCTTCCCGATTCAGGTAGTGACAGTCGTTGGTGGCAACCAGGGGCAAGTTCATCTCCCGGGCCAGGCGAAGGACACCATCATTGACCTTGCGCTGATCGTCGATCCGATGGTCTTGCAGTTCCAGATAGAAGTTGCCTGGACCGAAGATCTCAGCCAGTTCTCCCGCCTCTTTTTTGGCTTCCTCGTAGCGTTCCTGGTTGAGATTCCAGGCAACGATCCCCTGGAGACAGGCTGAGAGGCAAATCAAGCCTTCCGAGTGGCGGGCCAGCAATTCCTTGTCCACGCGGGGACGATAGTAAAACCCTTCCAGGTAGGCGAGCGAAACCAGCTTGACGAGGTTTCGATAGCCCTCTTCACTCGCCGCCAGCAGGACCAGATGGTTGGCTGCAGCGGATCGACCTTCCTTCGATTTTCGTCCCTTTCGTGCCACATAGACTTCACATCCGATGATCGGTTTGACCCCGTGCTTGAGAGCCAGATCGTGAAACTGCACGGCTCCGAAAAGGTTTCCGTGATCGGTGAGAGCGATCGCCGGCATCTTGAGATCGGCGGCCTTTCGGACGACGTCCTCGATCCGATTGGCCCCGTCCAGGAGACTGTAATGACTGTGAAGGTGAAGATGACAGAAGTTCGACATATTTACCCTATCGCTGGTTTGACCCGGTTTGCAGTATAGCACCCGTTCATGACAGCCACCGGCCCCCCAAATGCGCCGCGAGCGCCACGAATTTCTTCCTCCGTGTCCTCTGAGCCTTCGTGGTTCAGAATTAGAGCGCTGCAGGCGCTCTACAATCCAAAAGCCTGGGGCCAGCCGAAGGCCACGCCCCAGGAATAAGTGCAAATAAAAAGACTCTGTCCTGTAGGGACTGTACAATTCACCTTCTTACAACGATTTGTTTGGGCCGGAGCTTGATACCACCGGGAGCACAGAAAGCACCACAAATTTTTCCGCTGCGTCCTCCGCGGCTTTTGGTTCAGAATTAGAGCGCTGCAGGCGCTCTACAATCCAAAAGCCTGGGGCGAGCCGAAGGCCACGCCCCAGGAATAAGTGCAAATAAAAAGACTCTGTCCTGTAGGGACTGTACAATTCACCTTCTTACAACGATTTGTTTGGGCCGGAGCTTGATACCACCGGGAGCACAGAAAGCGCCGCAAGCTTTTCCTCTCCGCCCTCCGCGGCTTTTGGTTCAGAATTAGAGCGCTGCAGGCGCTCAACAATCCAAAAGCCTGGGGCGAGCCGAAGGCGACGCCCCAGGAATAAGTGCAAATAAAAAGATCCGGTCCTGTAGGGACTGTACAATTTATTTCCATGCTAAGTCTCTCCAAGGTAACCGCTTCACCGGTCAACCAGGCTCGGAGCCCGATCAGTACTTACGGAATCTTCCTTGGCCTTTGACCTCTCGTTCTCTCCAGCCTTCAGCCTCCTGTCGTATTCTTCCAGCTTCCGTTTGATGAAGGGGCCGAAAGGGCGAATCTTGTGGGCGATGTGCATCAAGGCTCTTGCATCTTCCAGCTTGAAATCAAGATGGCGCTCAAGCTTAAGCGCGATGTCCCGGATCGCAAATGCATCGTTTTCATCAACTGGTTTCCCCAGAAGGAACAGGTAATAAAGTTTGTTCAAAAGCGTGACTGCATCATCGCTCTTCATGACCAGGCTTCCCCGGTCGGCCAGGTAATTCCTCAAGGGGACCAGAACTTCATCTGGAATGGATTCAAGGTAGTCTTTCAGTGATGCCCATTGGCCGTTTTGGTTTCCGTCAATCGACGGTGTCAGGCTAAACCCGCTCACTTTCTCCATCCATTGGAGGTCTCGGTAGTCGAGATGGGCCAGGCAGA
>DATGOF010000298.1:0-3259 GCA_035306285.1 Acidobacteriota bacterium
AGACCCAACTGGTGGTTTCTAATTTCCTGTTTCAGCAACAGCACGTTCATGTTGCGTTCTTTGAAGGGAATGGGCAACCCTTGGAAGCAGAGATTGATGGAGTAGCTGCATCCGAGGTCGAGTTCGATCTGCTACGCGGAGCCACCAAGAATCTCTTGTTGACGAGCACGGAGGGTATCAAGACGGGATATGCTCGTATCGAATCCAATTTTCCGCTGCTGGTTACCGGTCTTCTGCGCACGCTTGGCTCTGGAGGATCATTGATTTCTGAAGCGGAGATTCAAACTGGGAATGCCAGACAGCAATTCGCCATGACAGTTGAGGTTTCACGGTCGGAGAATCTCGACACTGCGGTCGCCTTTGTTAACGTCTCCGAAGAAGAAAATGATGTCGAGGCTCGTTTTTGGAATCCTGCCACCGGAATCACTATTACCAATCCTGATCGCGTGACTCTGGCGCCGGGTGAGCAACGGGCTGTTTTTCTAGAGGAGTTGTTTGCCTCCGCGGAAGAAATTGTGGATTTTCTCGAAGTCAATGAAGCATTTACCACTATGGTGACTTTTCGGAGTCGCAAGCCGCTGGCGGTCACAGCTATACGGACGATCCGGGGGGTGGCTCAGTCCAGTCTCTCTGTCGGGAGCAGAGAGATCGGGTTTGTCCCGACATTTCCGCAGGGAGAACCGTAGCCCCAAGCGTCAAGATACGATCGTTCCACACATCTATGAACCAAACTCCAGCTCCAGTAGAAGGCTCTGTAGAAGGCAGGCCTCAGATAGATTAGTATCGTCAGAAGGAACGGATAATTGTAAATCAGTAAGCTGTTGCTGGAGCGACGAGAAAACTGATAAAGCCTCTACTTTCACAGATCTGTCTGAAGAATCCCGTAAAAGATTGACGTCGTCCGAGCTTTCCGTTCTTTCACCGAGGGAATGCGGGCGTGAGCGACCCCCGGCCGAGGCGTAAACGAGGCCGGAGAGGTGCGGGCGGCAGAAGCCGCCCAAACACCGGGGGTCGCTCACGCCCGCTCCCTGACCCCGCAGACCGCCCGTTCCGGTTCTGCAGTCGCGTTTCAGGGCGCCTGAAATCAAAAGCTTGAAGAGCCGTTGATCCGGAGACAGTTACGGAGATGGGATCGGAGACCCGAGCGCAGCCCAGGGTCTCCGTCTCGCCCGCCCAAAACGCGTACATTTCGATCACTTTTATAGTGCTCCCAGATAGCTGTAATCGTGCTTGACTCGATAGACGAAAAGATCGATTCCTGTCGTGTCAGAAACGGTCTCCGGTCGGGATAACTGATTGATCAGAGCTTTCTCTCCTCGACTTTTCCAGAGTTGGAACAGCGGCTCGATCTCTTCGCGATGGAGTCGTCGACGTGCCTCTCGCAGCTGAATGAGACCCTGCTGTCCGAGCCGGCGAAGCTGACGAGATTCGTACAGCTGCTCAAGCCGGAAGTAGTCGAGAAGCGATCTCACGAAACCTGGGGATGCTCCAGCACAGGAGTGCATCAAAGAAGAAAGGGCTTTGATTTTTCGGCCGATCGATTCGACATGTCTTTCACTGTCGGTGACATAGACGATTCCGACAGATCCGAGCCGATTGAAAAGCGGAGTGTAGCTTCTCAGGAAAGAGTCGAATCCTGAAGTCGTCCGGGCACCGTAGTCGATATAGCAGAAGGAGACGGTCAGCGAATCATTTCCCTTCGACTCTTGGTAGAAGATCGGAAACTTCTCGACGAAGCAGCGGGTGGTCGTCTCCGCAGAAGTTGTCGAGCGATAGGTTCTCTTCGGCAGATTCGGACGAGAGACCTTCAGCCTGCTGCAGAAGAAGCTGACTTTCTCGGCTTCGGTTGCAAGGTAGCGGAGAGCCGGATGTTCGAGGACGAAGTCAAGCGCCATGAGTTTGCACTTGACCACCGGCATCGAGCGCTGCCTTCGGTTGCGGTTGTCGGACTCACCGAGTGCACCGTAGAAAGGCCTCGAGAAAAGATGATAGAGGCGCGTATTGTTCGAGCAGACAAGCAGCCGCAGATGTTCAAAAGAGAGAGCCTTGTCGAGCAGTCTGGCTACCGAACCGCCGTCACAGTGGCCGACGAACCGGTTATACTGCCGGCGCAGGAAGTAGCCGCTATGAAGGGCGGCAAGCACGAGAAAGGCCGCTTCCCGTTCGTTGTAGCCTAATTTTTGAAGTGCCTGGATGCGTTTTTCGTTCGTCATCGAATACGCTCGGCGGCCGGTCTGAGCCGACTCGAATTTCCAGGCCTTCTACCTATGTACTACAAACAGGCGCGACTTGTCGTTCACGGTTTGAGACAGTGGTTAAGGCGCCCTCCGCTTCCGTTGCGTTGAGGAGATCAAAGAATTGCCGGTCAATCCGGAATCGCCTGAACCGATCACACCACAGGCATATGTCCTTCCGGTAAGTACGCATGATCACGGTCGAAAGAGCTGAAGAAGATGCCGACGTTGCCATTCAGCCGATCTCCGAGGCAGGCGAGGGTATAGTCGTGCCGTTCCATCTTGAGCTGGCCGGCCGTGAGAAGCGGACGTTATTCCTGAGCGAACTGTTTCCTGAGATTTTCTCTGGTGATACGAACGGTAGCATCTCGATTAGATCAAAGACGAGATTGGCGATAACTGTGCTGAGAACGAGAAGTGGACTCCCTGTGACGAACTCGCCGATAGCGACTACCGAATGACACGTACCTGCACTTAGTCAATAGCGTCCCCTTAGCCACTAATTCTTATCTCCTTGGGAACGGCCGGTTCACTTCGACGTAGAACAATCATGGTCTACCGCTCATACCTCGGTTCTGCCTCCGGATCATCGAGTCGCTGCTATAAGGCCCCCGTCCCACGTTGGCGTTTTTCTGCGACGAGCAAATGCTTCAATAACTCCATTTGTCTCCACCTCCTTCTTATCGGCTTCCTCGTTGTTTTTGCAGGGATCAGCTGTACGAGCGGTCACCGAACCGTTGAATCACGATCTCCGGCTCTTCGAACATTCGACCGTGACCTCGACCTGTACTTCTCGCTGCTCCAGGTTCCCCGGTCTGGCCGTGGGCGTGGCGCGGAGAGATGACCTGATCTACTTTAAAGGACTGGGTTACGCCGACCTCGAGAAGCGCACGCCGATTACGCCGAACACTGTTTTCTGGATCGCATCCGTGACCAAGACATTTACGGCGGTCGCACTTAACCCGGATTTCTCACCAGAGGAGTAGAAAAGGGCTGCTATCTGTGGCATAAAATCTTTTGACCGA
>DATGOF010000299.1:0-2225 GCA_035306285.1 Acidobacteriota bacterium
TGGATGATGAGGGAAAATCCGAGTTTGGTCTGGATCATCCTCGCTCCGGTGAACTGGTTGCGATAAGCCAGTCCGATCGATGGTTCACTTACTACTACTGGCTGGATGATGCGGTTGCTCCCGATTTCGCGAGAACCGTGGATATCCACCGCAAGCCCGGGTACGATCCTGCAGAGTTGTTCATCGACCCCAAGATCTCTTTTCCACGGCTTAAGGGGGCCTGGATTCTGCTAAAAAAGGCGCTTGGCTTTCGTTACCTGATGGATTTGATCCCGCTCGATGCCAGTCTGGTCAAAGGATCACACGGGAGAATTGTCGATAATACGGGAGACAAGCCACTGGTCATTACCGATCAGCCTGAATTGCTTGAAGGGGATTCCATCTCCGCGTTGCAGGTCCGTGACCTCATTCTGGATCATATCTTTAAGTAAGGATGGCCCCTTACGGCGAAGATTAACCACAGAGCGGTAGCGGACACAAAGAAAAGCACTTTCAGCGCAATCTTTCTCTATGTCCTTTGTGGAGAAATTCTGGTCCTTTCAGCGGGATTCGACGGGCAAGGATGCCCATCTCAACGTGACAGCCAAGATGGCTGTCCTAGTGCGGCACAGCCTTTCGGCTCGAATTGGTGCCGAAGGCACTTAACAATTGGTAGCCTGGGGTAGCGGCGAAGCAGCTACCCCAGGAATAGCGGTTTCCCCAAATTATGTTGTGCTGTAAGTACAACATAATTGGTCTGCCGCAATGCCGCCACCTCGCTATCTCTAGGTGCCCGCCACCAGCCGATGCAAGAACAGTGTGACGAGAAACGCTGACAGGGCAAACGTAACATAGCCTAGAGGAGCACCAGCACTCGCCAACATCAGCCCATCCACGAGGCAGATCCCGGCCAACAGGTGGGCAACCCCTCGTTGCCTGCTGTCACTTCGACCGCGACGGAAGATGCCCGCCGAATAAAGCGTCCAGATGAGAAACGGTACAGCCACCAGTAGGGCAGACGCCGAGAAGGAATAAACAAGCACCAGAAGCGGAGCCAGAAGCAACGCCACCGCGTGACCACCGCCCGTATCGTCTAAGTGTTCTCTTCGGGCCAGCGAAGTGAGACCCGTCATATAAACAAGAAGAAGTACTCCTCCGACAACCGGTTCGATTTCGAGCGTGGCGGTAAAAATCAAGGCGGCCATCAAGTAGACCAGCATGCGACATAGAGCCATGATCAGAGGCCCGTAGGAGATCAACTTGTGAAAGTAGTCGTAATAAATGATCGATCCTATTAAAGCCACGGCAGTGGCTGCCGTCCCGATTTCCGATCCGCCTTGCCGGTTGCTCCATACCACTGCAATGACTCCGCCTCCGACCAGCAGAAGCAAACCAACAATGATCACCTCTCGCTGGGACACTTCTCCAGAAGGAATAGGTCTTTCTGGCCGATAGTGACGGTCGAATTCTACGTCGAAGGCATCGTTGAGAAACATCCCCGCCAGGTAAAAAAGACTGACTGCCGTCCAGGCCGGGAACAGGTCTCCAAGCGAAGGAAGCGCACCGGCTAGAGAAGCTCCCGCCAGTATGTTAGTTAGCACCGTGAAGAGGTTCGACACCCGGCCCAGCTTGAGGTAGGCGAGTAGGCGGCTTTGAATTCCGGTCATCTATCGCGTACCCCGGCCCGATTCAGTCTTCTCTTCGTCGATCCGCTCCATCTGACCGATCACCCATTCCAATTCCCGGGTGATATCAGACACCCGATCTTCCGTTTGCAGTTCCGGGGGTAGCACGTTCCAGGTGTATGTTTCGACCTCGAGATGTCTGCATCTTGGTTTGTGCTGCAGGCTTTCCAATATATCGATCACTTGATTCTGAGTTGTTCCCCATTCGTCGGTCTCGGAAAGAAAAAGCGGCAGGTGAAAATGAATTCTCCATTTTCTGGGATGCAGGAAACCACCTTCCTGGCTGAGTGCTTGCAGCGCCTCCGGAAGGTCGGGAAAGCGTCGCAGAACTGTGTCAGAGCCGCCCAACCGGCTACTCTCAACCACCTGGTGCAGGTAGACGTGCTCGTTAAAAGGCCGAAGTCGTTCCAGATTGTCGTCCAGATCGCCCTCAATTTCGATGTCGACCGCTGAACTGAGCTGGATGCGGTCAATTCGTATACCCGCTGCTTCAAGCTTGTCCAGGGACTCTGTTGGATCTTCGAACTGGACCGCTAGATGGCAGACATCAAAGCAGATTCC
>DATGOF010000300.1:0-12455 GCA_035306285.1 Acidobacteriota bacterium
TGTACTGGCACTTTGTTTGTTGCACTTGCCCTCCTCTTTGGTTTGAGGTTTTCTTTCAACCCCTTATTTACCAAAGAGGTAGGGCATTTTTCGTCTCCCCTACTTGCCTGCATCAGACTTTTTATGCAACATCCGGGCTAACAGAATTCATTGCTTAGTCTTTCCAAACTCGCCCAACCCGAGGCCCAATCGAAGTCAAAATCTCATAGGGGATCGTCCGCAGTATGCGGGCCAGCGACGATGCAGAAAGTGGTGAGTTGGGGGCCGCCTCCAGTAGTACGACTTCATCCCCGATTTGAACGGGGTTCACGTCGGTCAGGTCAACCGTGATCATGTCCATACTGACATAACCCACTACGGGAGCCAGAGCACTACCGATCCTGACAATGCCACGATTCGACAGAGAGCGGCTGTAACCGTCGGCATAACCGACAGGCAGGACACCAATCAGACTTTCTCGACGGGTGATAAATCCGGAGCTGTAGCCAACTCGGGTTCCTGCCGGGACGCGGGAGATCGATACAATCCTGGTCTTCCAGCTCATGATTGGCTTGAGGTCTCCAAGTGGCACTCCAGGATCAATGCCGTACAGGGCCAGCCCTGGCCGCACCGCTTCGAATCGACATTCAGGCAGCGCAATTCCGGAGCTGTTCGAAAGATGACGAAACAGACGCCGGCCAGAAATCGCCTGTTTGAATCTACGTAGTTGCACCTGGCAATACTCTGGATCGGACTCGGCTGAAGCGAAATGGGAAAAAACGCCTCTTACCCGATTACCTAGGGAATCGAGGATCTGTGCACATCGTGACCAATTCACCCCTAGACGCGTCATGCCCGTGTCAATTAAAAGATGGACCGCCAAATTGGATAAGGGTGTGTGTTCATCGACCAGAGCAGGAATGAGATTTAGCTTTGAGCAGGAGGCTTCTTCCTCGGAGCTAATTCCACCCAGGATCAAGATTTCAGCCGAGGAAAGATGTTGACGGAGCTCGGCTGCTTCTTCGAAACATGCCACAGCAAACCGACGAACTCCTTCCTGCCACAGGAGAGTCCCGGCCTCGCGCATTCCGTGGCCATAGGCGTTAGCCTTTACGACTGCTATTAAATCAACCGAAGGGCCGATAATCGATCGAATAAGGTGCAGATTATGCACCATACGAGCCCGCGAAATCTCAAGCCAGGATCGATTCATCTTGACCGAAAGCGGGATTCTCGAACTTTGTCCACTGATTTACAAAGACGAGATGAACGGTACCGGTGGGACCGTTTCGTTGTTTACCGATAATGATCTCAGCAATATTGCTGTCCTCTTCTTCTTCATTCTTGCGGTAGAAATCCTCTCTGTAGACGAACAGTACAACATCTGCGTCCTGCTCGATCGAACCGGACTCTCGCAAGTCAGATAATTGAGGGCGGTGATTACCAGTTCTCTGTTCGGGAGCCCGGCTGAGCTGGGACAGAGCAAGTACGGGGATGTTTAACTCCTTGGCGAGACCCTTTAGCGAGCGGCTAATTAGGGAAATTTCCTGTTGGCGATTTTCATGGCGGCGGCTGGAGCCTCCTGTCGTCATGAGCTGGAGATAATCGACCACTAGAAGATCGAGGCCATGTTCAGCCATGAGTCGGCGTCCTTTGGAGCGCATTTCGACAATTGAAATGCCTGGGGTGTCGTCGATGAAAATGCGAGCTTGCGCAAGTCTACTCATTGCACGCGCCAGGCTATTCCAGTCTTCTTTAGAGAGGTAACCTGTCCGCACCTTGTGGCTGTCAACCCTAGCTTCACCGCACAGCAAGCGCATAACTAATTGCTCGGCTGACATTTCCAGGCTGAAGACTCCGACCGTCTTCCCGGCTTTAACGGCCGCATGTTGTGCAATATTCAAGGCGAGGCTGGTCTTTCCCATACCTGGCCGGGCTGCGAGAATAACCAGATCCGATGGCTGAAGGCCCGACATCATCCGATCGAGCTGAATGAATCCCGTCGGAATTCCGGTAATCGCTTCCTTGCGTTCATAGAGAGATTCAATGTGCTTGTAGGCCACCGAAAGCAGGTCGGGTAGCTTCTGAAAGCCACCTTTGACCCGTTCCTGGCTGATTTGGAAAATCGCTCTTTCAGCATCCTCAAGTAGAAGAGAAGGGTCGTCCTCACCCGAGAAACTTCGTTCAAGGATCTCATTGGAAGAATGAATCAGCTTTCGCAGCAGTGCCTTCTCCTTCACTATCCGCGCGTAGTGCTCGAGATTAGCGAGGCGAGGAACACCGTCAAGCAGAGAAGCGATGTAGGCAACCCCGCCGACGGCATCAAGCTGCGATTCCTTTTGTAGTTCTTCCCGAAGGGTGACTGAATCGATGGCACGAGATTGAGCAGACAGGTGCTCCATTCGAGCAAAGATGCGGCGATGGGCCTCAGAGTAGAAATCCGACTCGGTAAGGAACTCGGCTGCCTGATCGAAGAGACGGTTGTCCACAAGAATGGCCCCCAGTACCGCCTTTTCAGCGTCAAGGCTGTTCGGTAGGGCCTTCTCCAGTGTGATGTCCGTGGCCATCCTCTACCATTAAGATGGAATCAAAAGAGTGAGTGGGATCGACAACCTCTAATCAATCGACTCTTGATCAATGGGTCACAATCTATTCTTCAGTTTCCGCGGAAGCCTCCGCTTCTATTTCACCGACCGGCCCTTCCTCAATCTCCCCTTCGGACACCGCTTGTTCAGCAGGCACCTGACGCTGCCTCTGTCTGCGACGTCGGCTTTCCGCTTCTAGTGAAGGGGAAAGGGAAGACCCTAACCCGCGTCCGCCCCCCGCGAGTTGTTCGCTTTCTCGGACTTTCTCTTCCAGGTCATGGAGGATCTTGTCACTTTCCTCACCTCGTTCCAATAACCTGGCTACAGGTTCATCTCCTTCGGGAACAACCGACAAGAGGAGCTCGACATCTACTTCAGCGTGTGGACGGGATGGAATCCGGTAAGTTCCAATGTTCTTGATCGGCTGGGATAAGAGAATTCGACGACGGTCCAGATGGATCCCATTCGCTTCCAGAACATCGCCTATATCCTTGGACGTAACCGACCCAAAGAGGACGCCTGTATCTCCTGCCTTACGGCTAATAACAATGTGCTTACGACCGAGCTCTTGGGCCAGCAATTCCGCTTCCTCTTTGTACTTAACCTCCTTTTTGGCCATTGCCACACGCTGCTGCTCAATCATCTTAAGATTTCCAGCTGTGGCCGGAATTGCTAAGCGCCTTGGAATTAAGTAGTTACGTCCAAATCCGGGGGAGACTTTCACGACTTCGCCACGGCGTCCGAGTTCAAATACGTCATCAATCAAAATGACCTGCATAGCTACACCTTTCGCTGCCTAGCGGTTAACGTAAGGCAATAAAGCCAGGTGCCTGGCTCGCTTAATAGCCGTATCGATTTTGCGCTGACAAGGCGCACAGGCGCCGGTGATTCTCCGTGGGATGATTTTTCCGCTCTCGGAAATGAACTGGCTAAGAAACCGAGTGTCCTTGTAATCGAAGTAATACTTACCGCTACAGTGTTTGCAATATTTGCGTCTTCTTACCATGGTTCCTACTCCTGTTCGGCAACAGCTTCTTGCTTTTCCTTTGCTCGCTGGCGACTTCGCCTTTTCTGGCGGGCTTCGCGTTTTGTTTCGAATTTCTCAGCGCGCTTCAAATCCTGATCGATTCGGACGCTCAGGAAGCGGATCACAGAATCGATTACTTTGAATCGCCGTTCCAATTCGAACACCGCTTCACCGCTCGATTCTTCGAGAGTGAGAACCATATAGTAACCTTCATTATGTTTCTTGACGGGAAATGCCAGGCGGCGTTTTCCCCACCTGTCAATCTCGATAATTTCGGCCCCCTTCTCCTTAGCGACAGACGTGAAGGTTTCGATCATCTGTTCGACCTCTTCTTCTGTCAGTGAGGGAGCGAGAACGAATACAACTTCGTATCGTCTCATGGACTTTTTTCTCCTGACATAGGGTTAACAATCTAGCACAAATTGTGGCTTGCCACCGTCAGATCAGAATCGGGGCAATGACCAGGGCGACGATCGACATCAGCTTAATCAAGATGTTCATCGAAGGTCCGCTGGTATCCTTAAACGGATCCCCTACAGTATCACCAACAACAGCGGCTTTATGGGCCTCAGAGCCCTTTCCACCTAGAAATCCTTCCTCGATCAGCTTTTTGGCATTATCCCAGGCTCCTCCAGCATTGGCCATAAAAAGGGCGAGTAACACGCCGGTGACGGTGGCCCCGGCCAACATTCCACCAAGGGCCGCTGGACCGAGTCCGAGCCCGATAGCCACTGGAGCCAATACGGCAATCAGTCCGGGAAGCACCATCTCTCTCAATGCCGCACGAGTAGAAATGTCTATGCAACGCGCCGTATCAGGTTTAGCGGTACCCTCCATCAAACCGGGGATCTCGCGAAACTGCCGCCTCACTTCTTCTACCATCTTGAAGGCAGCACGACCGACCGAAGACATCGTGAGATCGCCTATCAGGAAAGGCAGAGCGCCTCCAATTAATAGGCCCACGACAACCGCCGGATCGATCAGGTCAATGGCAGGAAGTCCGACCGTTGCCCCGTAAGCGGAAAACAGAGCCAGCGCGGTGAGGGCAGCTGAGCCGATTGCGAAACCCTTTCCAATGGCGGCGGTCGTGTTGCCGAGCGAATCGAGGCTGTCGGTGATCTTGCGAGTTTCGGGCCCAAGATGACTCATCTCGGAGATACCCCCCGCATTATCCGCAATCGGTCCATAGGCATCGACCGACATCGTAATTCCGACGGTCGCCAGCATGGCGACGGCAGCAATCCCGATTCCGTAGAGGCCAGCATAATTGTACGACAAGAGGATTGCAGCCCCAATCATCAAAATAGGGCTAACGGTCGACTGCATTCCGACCGCCAGGCCCGAGATTATGTTAGTTGCGACACCGGTTTGACAGCTTTCCGCTATCCGCCGAACCGGAGCGCCTGCTGTGTACCACTCGGTAAGAAGACCGATGATGACTCCTGCCAGTGTACCCATGAATACAGCACCGTAGATCCCCAATTCGAGCTCTAAAGAATTGATGATAAAAAGGGAGGCCACCAGAAATAATACGGCACTCAAGATGGTTGCTGTACGTAAGGCGGTTGCTGGATTCAGGTTTTTCAAAACTCTAATAGACGCAACGCCAATCAGTGACGCAATCAGACCAGCTCCCGCAAAGAGAATCGGAAGCCCCATATAAAGCAATTGATTGTCGGGAGTAATGCTGAGTACTCGAGAAGATCCGGTGGCGGCGATTGCAATGGTAGCGATCATGGCCCCGACATAGCTTTCAAAAATATCTGCCCCCATTCCGGCAGTATCACCGACACAGTCCCCCACATTGTCGGCTATGGTAGCCGGGTTCCGAGGATCATCTTCCGGAATGCCGGCTTCTACCTTACCAACCAGGTCTGCTCCAACATCAGCTGTCTTGGTGTAAATCCCCCCGCCTACGCGAGCGAAAAGCGCGATAGAACTGGCTCCCATTGCGAATCCATTGATGTCGGGGGCCGCGATCCACCCGTTCTTGTACATGACGAAAGCGATCGCCACTCCGATTAAGCCGAGGCTGGCTACTGCCAGTCCCATGACTGCGCCGCCCGAAAAAGCAACGCTGAGAGCACGGCCTATTCCGGACTCGTTAGCGGCTTGAGAGGTTCGCACATTGGCCCTGGTGGCGGCTTTCATTCCAAAGAATCCGGCACCCATGGAGCAGGCTGCGCCGAGAACGAAAGCAACTGCCGTCTGGACGGTGATCCCCCAGGCCAGCAACAAGAAAACCACGGTGACAAAGACAAGGAGTATGGAATACTCTCGCCTCAGAAATACCATTGCGCCGCGGTGTATTTCGTCTGAAATCTCGATCATAGTCGAGTTGCTGACTCGAATTCTGGTAATCGACAGGTAAATCAAGCCGGCTATACCCAGACCGGCCAATCCCAGCAATGGGAGCCAATTAATCACTGCAATCATCTGTTTTTCCTTTAGCGAGTCTCTTTCACGCCCGTAGATCTTGAATTGAATTGAGACATTGCCTTTTCGATACCCTCGGAAATGAACATCTCAACAGCAGCTACCGCTTGATCCAGAACTTCATTGAGGATTGGTACTTCTTCTCGCTCAAAATCGGCCAGCACAAACCCGGTCAAATCACGAATCGCTCGACCGGGTCCCACACCAATGCGTATCCTCGCAATTTCCTGGCTTCCCACCGATTGCATCACCGAAGCCATTCCCTTGTGGCCACCAGAGCTACCAGTACGGCGTAGTCGCAACCCTCCCAACGGAAGTGCGACGTCGTCGTAGGCAATTAACAAGTGAGAAAGGTTTACAGGGTAGCGCCGCAGCAGACTGGCGACTGCCGCTCCACTGGAATTCATGAAAACTTGGGGCTTCGCGAGAAGCACCTGTTTTCCTGCAAGTTCACCTTTCCCAGCCAGCACTAATCCATCTTCCAAGCGGAAGGAAATGCCGGTCTTGTCTGCGATTCGATCTAAGAGCATGAAACCGACATTGTGCCGGTTTCGAGCATACTTGGACCCCGGGTTGCCTAGCCCCACAATAATGTGCATAGTTCCAGCCGACACCGGCGACGGAGTTCAACCGCTGGGAATAGCTGCAGACGTTCTTCTTATTCCTCAGGTTCCTGAGGCTGTTCTTCTTCTTCCTCGTCCGCCGCTCCCTTCCGCCCGACCAGTTCGGGTTCGGCTTCCGTAGCCAGAAGTTCTTCTTCGGGTTCTTCTGCTTGTGGAGGCACGACTGTCACCACAGCGAGATCAGGTTCCGACAAGACTTCGACTTTGGATGTGTCGACCTGAAGATCAGAGACACGAATGGAGTCACCGATCTCGAGTTCGGTTACGTCAACCGCAATGTGATCCGGAACATCCCCGGGCAAACATTCAATTTCAACCTCCCGCAACACGAGGTCGAGGACTCCACCTTCAACAACTCCTTTGGCCTCACCCTCTGGATGGATAGGGACTTCGAAAACCATCTTTTCATCCATGGAAACCGTCTGAAAGTCGGCATGAATCAGCGTTCCACGGACGGGATCCAACTGATAGTCTCGAACGAGCACGTTGGCTCCTCCCTCTTCGCCCTCTATCTCAAGCTGGAAGATGGTGTTATGTCCCGATTCAGAATAAAGAATCTTTGTAATCTCTCGAGGATCGACCGCAATGTTGACATTCTCGAACTTTGACCCATACACAACGCCGGGTATCTGGCCTTGACGCCTCAAGCGCCTGGAGGCATTCTTGCCGAGATCTCCTCGTGCCTGCGCTCGAACGACTAGTTCAACCATAGCTTGCTCCTCTGTCTAGAAAAACGATTATTTTATCAGGGTTTTTTAACGGAGGCGAATAGCTCAATCACCTTCTAACAGATTGGACTCTGATTTCACGGATCTTTGTCCGCTGCCTCCTTCTTCAGTCCCCTACGCTTTTCTCTCGACGCGTTAATTAATATAACAAGTAAAAAAATGGAGTCACACAAAAAGTCGACTCACTGAGGTTTCTTCGTGAATGGACTTTATCGCTTCGCCAAGCAAACGTGCGACGCTGAGCACGCGAATCTTTGGAATTCTCTTTTCCTCACTAAGGTTTACTGTATTCGTCACAATCACTGATTCAAAGGCCGACTGATCGAGTCGGGTAATTGCGGGGCCGGAAAGAATGGCATGGGTTGCCGCTGCCAGAATTCTCTGCGCCCCTTTTTCTCGGAGAGCATCTGTTGCATTCACGATGGTTCCTGCGGTGTCGATCATGTCATCTAAGATGATTACATCACGGCCCTCTACATCCCCGATGATATTCATCACTTCGGCTTCATTATCGGCAACGCGACGCTTATCAATGACTGCCAAATTGGCTTTCAGGTGTCGGGCATAGAAGCGCGCTCTTTCCACACCGCCGGAGTCAGGAGAAACGATTGTCAGGTTTTCGAACTCAAGGCTTTGAAGGTGCTCCAGAATGACCGGTGTTGCAAAGAGGTGGTCGACGGGCAAATTCAAAAAGCCTTGAATTTGATCAGCATGGAGATCCATCGTCAAGAGACGATGAGTGCCGGCTGCGGTAAGTAGATCGCCGACGAGTTTTGCGGTAATGGGTACGCGGGGCTTGTCCTTGCGATCCTGACGACCGTAGCCGTAATAGGGGATAACCGCCGTGATACGGCGAGCCGAAGCACGTTTGAAGGCGTCGATCATCACAAGCAATTCCATCAAGGACTCAGCTACCGGTGGGCTGGTTGGCTGGATGATAAACACATCCCGGCCACGGACATTCTCCAGGATCTGGAAACAAACTTCACCGTCGCTGAACCGCTTTAATTTCACAGCCCCTAAAGGAACTCCCAGATGGCTACAGATTTCTCGGGCCAGAGGGAGATTCGACGTTCCTGAAAATATCTTGAGCATCGACATGAAATCTCTCTCAGACAGTTGTATGCGAAAGCTTGTTGTAGTGGATAAATTGCCCTGAATCTAATCTAACTAGCCCGGAGATTTACACCAGTAGACTGGTGTAGCGTCGCCCAATATCGACTCCGAGAAAGCGTCTGACACAGGAAGCATGTACCTTTCTTGAGGTCGGCCCATTCTCTGGCGGCCTTCTCCAGCGAAGCTGCAGTCCCCAGGGCCAGCAGGCTTGATCCGCTTCCGGACAAGATTACACGCGTGCAGCCTTTATCCTCCAGCAACTGCTTCATTTCCCTTAATGCCGGGTATCGCGAGAGGACCGGCTTTTCAAGATCATTGTGGAGCAAAGCCCAGGTCTTATCCACTAAAGCTTTGTGGAAAAACCGAATTTTAGGTTCCACTTGGCTGGTTGTCAACTCTGCACCGGGTTCTCCTAGCAAGGGAAAACCGGAGTTGCGGTAAACCTCCGAAGTGGACAAGGAAAAACCAGGATAGCATATCAGTAGCGGCACTCCATCGAAAGGGTCATCAAGTGCCTGGATTCGCTCGCCGCGCCCCCAACCGACAGCGGTACCGCCTCTCAGGAAGAAGGGGACATCTGACCCGAGACTCGATGCCAACTGATCCAGCTCGCTCAGCGGGAGATGCCGATTCCACAACCGATTCAGTACCAGAAGAGTGATAGCAGCATCACTCGACCCTCCGCCCAGTCCAGCTCCCGAGGGAATTCGTTTTCTTAGCCTGATGTAGGCTCCTTTTTTGGGGCCGCCAGCCTGCAACAGACGGGCCGCTTTCCATACCAGATTCTCCTCAACCGGCCCCGTGCAAAAGCCACTAACCTCGAGTTGCAGATCCCCAGAATTCAGCAGTGTAAAGGAAAGGTCGTCGCGAAGGTCAATCGTTTGAAGGAGGGTATTTAACTCGTGATAGGAGTCGGGTCGCTTACCCTGAATTTCTAGGAACCAGTTTATTTTAGCAAATGCTGGAACTGAGACTTCCACCAAGGGTCATTCTCGGGAGATCAGCTTTTTCAGGTCTTCCAGCTTTCGCGTTACCCGTTTCTGATCACTTTCCTCTTCGGCGAAGGAAACGGACCGCTCATAAAATTCACGGGCTTTGGCTCGATCCCCCAGCTTAGAATAGAGGTCTCCCAGGTGCTCGAGAATGACAGGGTCGGGCCCCGCCATTCGATTTGCCTTTTGGAGATAAAGTTCTGCCTTCTCAAGGTCGTCGAGGCGAAAATAAACCCAGCCGAGACTATCGAGGTAAGCACCGTTGTACGGGTCTAGATCAACTGCTTTGATCAAATATTGCAATGCCTCCCGGAGGCGCACACCCTGGTCGGCAAGCATATATCCAAGATAATTAAGCACGTTGGCGGCCTCAGGATCCTTTTCCAGTAGTATCTTGAACTCATGCTCCGCCTCATCATAGCGTTCCTGTCGCTCCAGGATGGCACCCAGTTGATACCGCAATCTTTCGCTGTCTGGAGATTCCTCGAGTCCTTCTCGCATCACCTCTTCGGCTCGCTCGAAGTGTTTCTTTCTCATCAAAAGTTGGCTGCGGCCGAGATAATACAGTTCCCGATCCTCGAAACTTTCCTGGCGCTCCTTCAGAAAGTCTAAGCCTTCGTCTAATTTGTCTAGGTCAGACAAGGCCTGGGCATAGGCGATCAGTACGTAGGGGTTAGTAGAGTGCTCCTGAAGGAGATCCTCGGCCAGGTCGAGTGCTTGTTTGTACTTTTCACCCGCCTGGAGGGCGTAGATCAGCCGTAACTTGTTGTCCAGACTATCCGGGTTTGAAGCGACTACTTGCTGCAGCAGGTCTATTGATTTGTCGAACTGGTGTGATTCTTCGTAGAGAATAGCCAGATTTGCCTTGAAAATGCTTTGAATCTGTTCGCCTTCGGAGATCTCGAGGAGGTAGTTGAATCGATCAATCGCTTTCTCGCGTTCGCCCAGAGATGCAAGGCTCAGGGCGAGCTCATAGTTGGCCTCCAGGTCGTACCGATCTTCCTCGGCCAGCGGCTCTAAAACTTCCACCGCTTCTTCGAAACGTCTTTCCGATCGCAACGCTTTACCCAGGGTCTTTCTTAGGTCCCCTTCTTGAGGATGCTTTTCGACCATCTCGTGGAGGAGAGGAATCGCTTCTTCGGCTTTGTCGGTTTGAATCAGAATCTCGGCTATGCGGTGCGCAATTCGGGGATCTCCCGTTTCGTCCTGCAGTTTGCTGTAGAGCTCAACCGCCCGATCGGTTTGTCCTGTACGCTCGTAAAGTTCCCCAAGCAGGGACAGGTATTCGGGAATATCGTCGCGGATCTTCAGACCTTCTTCAAGCACGGACACTGCTTCAGCATGTTTTCCGGACTGGCTGAGTGCCTGTCCTTCGTAGAAGTAAACTCGAACTGCGTTGGGAGTGATTCGTCTTAATCTGCCGAAGGCCTGGGCCGCTTCGTCAAACTGTCCACTCTGGAAATAAAGCTGGCCAAGATAAGAAAGTGCCTCCGCATGATCCGATTCCAGCTCAAGAACCTTTTGGAATTTGGCAATTGCGTTGTCCCGCATCGAATCTTGGGAACGATGGCTGAAATAGATTTGACCTAGAACGAAATGAGCGTCTGTGGCATCTGGATCGAGCTGGACTGCCTTTTCCGCTTCTTCCACGGCTCGCCGGATCTCACCCATTTTCCAGAGCGTTCTGGCAAACTCAATCCGTAAGGAAACACTGGAGGGGTTGATTTCCAGGGCCTTTTCGAATTCGGCAACGGCGGCTGGATAGTTTTCAGCCAAATCATGCATTTTCGCTAGGCTGAAATGATAATACGCCTGACCCTGGCCGGACTCCTGTGCGGAAACTGAAACGTTAGCCAGCAACAAGCACAGCGTGAAAGTTATCGTCCTCTTCATTGGGTTTTCCGGTCTTTGCACATATTATGACATATCACGCTGGAGTCCATGGTCTTCCATCAAATGCAGTTGAACACAAACCGCCTTCCTTCTGCGAACTTGCGGACCTCAACTCGGCCCTGCTCCCCGCCAGGCGTCCACTAGAAGGTCAGGGCGTCGTCCTGAACCATTTGGGCGGGGACAGCCGACATCGTTTCAAGGTTGTCAGCAAAGAACAGCTCCAGGCCAATAATTGGTTCGGTGGAGACCACCTTGATATAACCACCGAGTTGTTCCCCAAATCCTTCAGAGAATATTTCGTCAAGCAGGCTGGCGATCCGACTACCAGGAGGCAGTGAAACAACCGTTGATTGCGCGAGTTGACCGTTCTCTTCATACACCTCGATGGTTGCGTCTGCAGTCTGATTTCCAGGATTGATCAGAGAAAGGCCAGTGGAAAGGCCCAAACCTTCCGCAACATGGGAGAAGACCATCTCAGTTGCGGTCCGACTTTGCAAGGGAATGGCGGTCATTGCTCGTCCATTGAAAAGCCTGAGCTCGACATTTCCCACCAGGCCGGCCTTATTGCTTTCAACAAGGAGCCAGCCGCCCACGACCGATCCAGGATCCTGTAGCTGAAAAAGCTCGGCCAAGTCCGTCCGCATGGCTTCTCCTGCCTCCAGAGTGACATCAACCGGCGGCGCCAGATCCAACCCATCATTTCCTTTGAGCGCAACCCTGACCAAGATTCGCTTTGCCTCCTGTTCTTCCTCCTCATCGTCGTCATCTTTCACATAAGTATTGATGAGATTGAGATCGGCATGATTTCCGTCAAAAAGAGCAACTTGAGGCCCATAAAGAAGAGTGGGTGAATGCTCGCCAATCGTCATATTGAAGGCATTCAGAGACGCCATCCTTTCCCCATCATAGTACCGGTTGAATGCAACTACGCCTCCGGTTCCCGTGCTGACCACAATATAGCCGTGCTCGAAGTCCTCGAAGGAGTCTTCATCGAAGAGGCCGGCAGCTGTATCGTCGTCGGGGTCAGGATCCCGTACGAAGCTGGTTACAGCGGCCCGAGCGGGAATATTTCGATT
>DATGOF010000301.1:0-4468 GCA_035306285.1 Acidobacteriota bacterium
GGGTTACACGAACGACCGAGAACTCAGTCAATCAACCCGCAAAACGACAAAAGCCCAAGAAGACTCTGTGTCCTCTGTGCCTCGTTTATCCCTCTAGACCCTCAGCGGCGCTCGGAGAGGCGCCGGTAGTACTCCTCGACACGGTCGCGAAACTCGGGCGGGACCTCTTCGTCATTGACCAGCTGAAGAGGAGTTCCCCGCGTCGCTTCCAGTTGACGGTTGATTTCGAGCTCCAGCTGATGAAACCCGTCGATGATTTGACTCTTCAGCCGTGCGACCTCTTCAGGATCTTCCAGAACCTGAGCCACATTCAAATTCCGCATTTCATTCAAGAGACGCCCGGCTTCACCTGACAGCTGTCCGTTTTCCCGCAAGGATTCCCGAATCATTTCGGCTTCACGCACCCGCTGCTGCCATTCGCGTCGAGCCTGTTGCGGGTCAATCCCCGAAGAGGCAATGCCGCCTGCCGACCGGGAAGGCTGAAAGCCGTCAGGAGGTGCAGCCGCCCTCGGTTCTCCGGTGGTCCCTTCCTGCTGTGACCCCGAAGACTCCGTCCCGGAGGAGGATGCCTGTCCACCGGCCTGCTGCTGTCCCTGCTGCTGTCCCTGTTGCTGCCCTTGTTGTTGCCCTTGTTGTTGCCCTGGGCTCTGTTGACCCTGCTGGGCCTGCTGCTGGCTCTGCTCTCCCTGCTGCCCTTGCTGGTTCTGCTCTCCCTGCTGGGCCTGCTGCTGGCTCTGCTCCCCCTGCTGGGCCTGCTGCGCTCGGTCCTTCAGTGACTCTAGTTGCTCGACCAGCGACCCCACGTTACTTAATGCCTGCTGCAGGCGCTCCTGCGGGTCGCCCTGAGAGCCCTGGCCGAGGGTTTGCTCGGCGTCTTGGATTCGCTCGGATAGACGCTGCAGTTCTTCCTGAACATCCTGCTCCCGGTTGCGGGCCATGCTCATCAATCCGCGGGCAACGAAATCCGAGCCTTCCCGCATCTTGTCGTTGAGACGCTGATCGCGAATCTCGATACCGGCTTCCTTCAACCGGCGGGAAGCCTCTCGCTCAGAGGACTGCAACCTGCGTGCTGCCTGATGAAGATCTCCTTCGAGTTCCTGCAGCTGCGTCTGCAGATCAGACTTGCGGGAAAGGAGCTCACGAAACTGACGAGCCAGCTCGCGGTCAAAATCCTGGCTGTTTAATTTCTTCTCAAGGTCTTCGATAGTCTTGACCACCTCATCCTGTTCGCGAACCAGGTCATTGGCCGCTTGCTTGAGGCCGTCCAGCTGATTGCGCATTTGCGAATTGCGATGCTGACTGAGCGCTTGCTGTGCTTTCTGCAGCCGATCCAGAGCCTGTCTGGCCCTGGCCTCGCTCTCCTGGCTGTTCTGACCACTCTGGCGAGATTGTTGCATTTCACGAGCCGCCCGCTGTAGTTCGCGACTGATCTCGTTCAGCCGTGGATCTTGCTCCTCTCGAGAAAGGCGAGCCAGTTCGCGAGCCAGGCGTTCCACTTCCTCCATCAATTGTTCTCGAGAAAGAGACGAGCCTCCCGAGGAACTCTGCGCCATCTGCTGACGTTGCCGCTCAATTTGCTGCTCCTGGCGCCGGGCCAGCTCTTTGAGTTTTTCCAAAGCCTCGTCAACCGCCTGATCCCGCCGGCTCTGACGATTCTGCTGGAGGGTTTCATACTGGTTCTTGGTTTGATCCAGCTCGAGATCCACCAGGTCGGCCAATTCCTGAGGCGTCGCTGATCCCTGGCCGCCGCCCTGTGCCATGGCGATCTGCATCTCCTTGAACAGGGACTCGACGCGCAGGAGTTGCTGAAGTGCGCGCTGCTCGTCCGGCAGGGCTTTTTCAGGGTCAATTTGATTCAGTGCCTTTTCGGCCGGTTCCATTGCCTGGACGGCTTCTTCAAAATACTCCAGCATCTTTTGGAAACGAGGACCGGAGGTAGCCTGGCCGCGTCGCTTAATCCGCTCCATAATGGTAGTGGCCTGCGTCCGGATGCGCTGTTGAACCAGGGCCAGTGTCTGGCTGTTCTCCCTGAATTCGTCCTGGCTATAGCGGTCGCGCTCCTGAACCAGAGAGAAAGAAGCAACCACCACCTGCTTCTGCTGTCGAGAGAGGTCAAGGGGACTTTCCCCACCCATTGCAGCCCCGCCCCCCGCCATCTGCTGGGACTGGTAGTATTCGCGGTCGTAGGGACTCACTTCGAAGAAGTAAAGATCGGTCGCCGATTTCGAGACGGCATCGGCAGCTTCGGCGTAATACGCCACAAAGTCTCCCGGCTCCAGATCGAACTCTTCCAGATAAAACGTGTGGGAACTGGTTACCGGACTGGAACCTCGGGCGAAATTCAGCGGGATTGTCTGGTTTTCGCCTCCATTAATCGAATACGTGAGCGTCAGGCGCAAAATGCCGTGGTCGTCAGTCGCTTTTACCTCCGTGAAAACTTCTTCAATATTGGTAACCTTGCGGTCCCTGCCCGGTTCGGAAAAGGAAATAACTGGAGGCTGGTCCTCTAAGGCGATGATAGAGAACTCGTCGGTTCCAGGATTACTCACGCCTTCGCTGTTCTTTAGATAGACGCGGTAGTAATCATCGGCCTCAATCTTGAATTCCGCCTGCAGTTCCCGAGGAGAAACGGTTGTAAGAGTCACATTTTCGGCGTTCTCAAATCGGATGGAACCCTCACTCACGGGCTGATCGGTTCGGATGCGGACTACGGCCGTCGTTCCAATCAGCGCGGTGATATTGCCGTCATTTTCCAGAACGGCCTCCTCCATACCGGTATAGGAAGGGAATTGAAGCGTGATATTCAATTCTTCCACACGAGGGATCTCGGAGACCATGATCGTGAATACGTCGGAACGAATTCCTTCTGATTCGACGTAGTAATCAATCCGATCACGGATGTCGAGAAACAAAAAATTGAACTGGTTGGTGGCTTCAACCGGCAGCATCTTGACCTGCTCCCACTGGGTCTGGCGCTCATACTTGGCGAAGAGGTTGACGTCCTGAGACGAGAAACCAACCAGCGAGGCACGAATTTCTTGATCGGCTCTTTCTCCAACCACCGTGTTGCCGGGTTCGACGTGGATCTGGTACAGGGGAGGTTGCTCTCGATCCAGCCAACCGAGAAACACCTTATCCATGCTATAGCGGAAGACTCCGGGGCCTCCCAGAAAAAGCGTGAGCAGGGTGACACCGGATATGGCAATAATCCCCAGAGCAAAGGCACTGGCCCGCGGCCAGTAGAAACGAGGTAGTTGCAGCGTCTTGAAGTGGCCGATGGCGTCCTCTCGGATTAACCTCTTGATCGTTGGATGTGTTTTTGATTCATCCGAGGTAACCTCGACGGCCGTCGACATCCGCTCTTCAAGTTGTGGATATCGTTCTTCCAGAAAGCGTGCCAGCTGCCGCTCCGTCGGGGGACGAAGCAGTGGCATCAGGATACCGTGGATAGCCAGAAAGATGATGCCGGAACCGAGTACGACGCGAGCCCAGAAAATTGTGCTATCGGAAAAATTGCTCTGTGCCAGCAGATAAGTGAAGGCCAGCGAGGCCAGCAGCACAAAAAGCAGAAGCCGCGCAGCTCCTCTGGCCAAGCGTTCCATCTGCAATCGTTTTTTGACCGGTGTGAGAGCGTTTCCGAAAGCTCGTTTCATTGTTCTGACTCCAGAAAGAGGCGGTCAAACCTCCATTCACTGACCATATGCCTGCGGTCTTACGCCGGAGCTGTCCTCCGAGTCCGAGTTCTATTGGCGACGATCGATTCCACGAGAAAGATCACAGCTGCCAGAAGCAGTACCAGCCACCAGAGCGATCTTCCCGACGCGTTACTCTCCAATGTATCATGTGTGCCGCCTTCACTTCTTACTTGAGTTCGAGTTATGGCGGCCAGGAGTTCCTCCTGTTTTATTCTCGACAGGTTCGATTCGAGCGGATCACTGTTCACCGCCACCCAGTCGGTGTCTTTGTTGCTCCGAATCTCGTAATATCCTGCGCGTTCCAGTTGTAGATAGTCAGGTCGTTCTTCATCAAGTGCCAGGACTCGACGCCCAGTCGGGTCCAGAACATCCCAGCTCCGTGTTCGCCCGGGCTCATTTGGAGCCCAGTCACTGAGTGATAGAACCTGACTGACTCGCAAAGCCGGAGGGCGGCCTTGTCTGGCCGAGGCGTAATGTACGGCCTGCTGCCAGAAAGGCAGATAGGAACTCTTCAGTGGGAAATCGGACCAGACACGATCCATAGAGGAAGCGAAGAGCAGGACTCGTCCTTGTCCCACGCGGGCTTCAACAAGTGCCGGTTCACCTGTACTGAAGCGAGCCAGGACGTGTGACTGGGGCTTTGGATCGAGCGACCAGTAACCGTAAAACTGCACGGAAGTCAGACTCGATTTCTGCGATTCCTGAAAGATCGAGAAGATCGGATGTTCCCAGGCGGCGTCGGTGATGGACACGAAAGGCTGTCCTTGACTGCG
>DATGOF010000302.1:0-6205 GCA_035306285.1 Acidobacteriota bacterium
TCGGCAGGACAAGGGTTGGGCGGCCCCTCTCACTATGAGATACAGCTACATGACGTAGAAGAAGCACACTACCCTACCGGTTCACTCTACCATTTCAAGCGAGCAGATTATCCCCGAATTGAAGCCGGTGAGTGGTTCCTAATGCAGATCATCTTCCAGGGGAAGGAATGCCTGGTGCGCGCTAACGGTGACACCATTCTTGAGTATGACAAACTGGAAAATCTCAATGAAGGCCATATCGAATTGCAGGCCCATCGTCCCGGCAAATGGATGGAATTCAAGGATATCCGTATTAAGCGTCTTTAAGTGCATCGAAAAGCCGGAAGCCCCGCCCTGTCCCGAAGAACTGAGCGGGGCTTGCCGGTGGAGGGGACCGTAATAAACTTAACTCTTCAAAATTGCCCTGCGTCCCACTGCGTGAGTGACTATGCTTAAGGGGACTTCAATTAAGCAAAAACCTGAAGAAATGCTCCCCAAAAGCTATTCCACAAGAGCAATCCTTATTTAATAAGACGCATTTATGCTACGAATGTTTCCAAAATATTAGCGAAACAGAAACTTTACGAACAGGACTGGTTTTTCTACCCGACATCGGATCAGCTCGGAAGCGCAAAGATTTGATTTGTATCGAGGCTATACAAAAAAGAATATCATATTCAAGATCTTTTGGGAATCTGAAAAGGAACTTCCTTTCAGGACTTTACAATAAATCAAAACGAGCCCTATAGTGTGGAACAGAATGACGGGATTACCGACGGAAAAAGTCAACGAAGCTGAAACCGAAAACCAGTGGATGATCGAGCGAGGGGTCGAAGGAAATCTGGCGGACCGAGTCTTTATCTCGCTGAAAGAAAGCATTGTCACATGTGCGCTAAAGCCCGGCGACCCCTTCAATGAGCTGGAATGGGCTAGGCGCTTTCAGACCAGCCGGACACCGATTCGTGAAGCCTGCGCCCGACTTGTCAAAGAGAAGCTCCTGACCTCAATCCCGAATAAAGGGTGCTTTGTGGCACCGATTACCATCCAGGGCCTGGTCGACATTTACCAGCTCAGATTCATTGTAGAGATGGCAAACGCCGAAATGGCCGCGCAAAGGATGACCCGCCACCAGATCGACTATCTTGATTCTTTGTTGAATCTCGAGAGAAGGGATACCCGTGAAGTAAACGTTCGAGACCTGATTAAAATGAACCGGGAGTTCCACCTGCAGCTTGCGGAAGCAACCCGCAACCAACGAATTGTCGATCTCGTCGATTCATTGCTTCTCGAGAGTGCCCGCCACGATTATTTCTTAATGGACCTTGCTCCTAGTGATTGGACACGCCACGAAGAGATATTGAAAGCTATCCGCGAACACGATGCTGAAGGAGCACGTGCAGCCATGCATCGGCACCTGAAAACCTCACAGGAACGAATGTCTAAGATCTTCCTGGCGCCAAGTCTCTGAGTGCTGCATCGTTCGAGTTCCGATCCGGAAACAATGAGTCGACCTGGCTGTTTGTCTCGAGCCGACGACTAGGTTTTGAAATCTCTCCTTGAGTAAGTCGGACGCAAAATACCTGCATGTGGTAAGCTATGCGCAAAGTTTCTAACCTATCAGGCGAAATCTATGAGACTTGCAAAAGCTGTCAGCACTGTTTCTGCTCTAGTAATCGTCTCCGGGTTGATGGCAGCCTTCCTTGTCGGAGCCGAAGATCAGAAATTCGACTTCGACTCAAAGACTGATTTCAGTCGATTCAAGACCTACAGCTGGATGCCCGATATGCAGGTGATTCCGCCCTATCCTGAAGTCGACCGCAGCCAGGTTGAGAGCGCTTTCAAAGAGGTACTGGAAGACACACTGGCAGCTCGTGGCATGACCAGAATCGACAGCGGAACGCCCGACGTTTACGTCAAATTTACCGCAATGCTTTACTACGGCTACCAGGCAGGCATCTTCGAATCAGGAGCCGGTTCGGACGGTCCCTTCGTTGAGACGGACTCTTCCCTCAGCATTGAACAAGACAGCCAGGTGATCATCAGTTTTGTCGAGCCTACGACGCAGGAGACTCTCTGGCGTGGGACTTCTGTCGAGAAAATCGACAAGCCGCGAGATTTGCCCCGGAAGGTTCGTAAACAGGCAGAAAAGCTGTTGGAGAAATATCCACCCCGACAGTAGAATCCGCACAGCACGTAACTCATTCAGAATCGGAAATGAAACGAGAGAATCTGTGCAAGGCATTGGTCGTGTGTCTTGCTGCGCTGGCAAGTTGCTCCTCTGATCGTACTCCAACCAGGGGGGATCAACCCTCTTCTCAAGTCCTATACCGACAGGGAGAAGCCGGCTATCACACATTCCGTATACCAGCTCTGATTGCGACCGCCAACGGGACCATTCTGGCATTCAGCGAGGGCCGTCGAGACGGCTCAGGAGATTCGGGGGATATCGACCTCGTCTTGAAGCGTTCTCAGGATGGAGGTCAATCATGGGGACCAATCGAAGTTGTCTGGGATGACGGACCGCACGTTTGCGGTAATCCGTGTCCGGTATGGGATGCTGAGACCGGTACTCTTTGGCTTTTAATGACCCGGAATCATGGACAGGACACCGAAGCCGAAATTGTCGAGGGAACGAGCCGGGACACGCGTCGCGTATTCGTTACATCTACTAGAGATGATGGAAGAACCTGGACCACGCCCAGGGAAATCACCGATCAAGTCAAGCTGCCACATTGGAACTGGTATGCTACCGGACCCGGCGTCGGAATCCAATTACGGAACGGGCCGCATCGTGGCAGGCTCGTCATTCCGTGCGACCACAAGGCCAGAGAAGACGGACAGTTTCAGTTTCGCTCGCATGTTATCTATTCAGATGATCACGGAATAACGTGGCAGCTCGGAGGGATGACTGCAGACGGGACAAACGAATCTCAGATCGTTGAATTGGAAAACGGCGATTTGCTGCTGAATATGCGAAGAGCGTCAAAAGTAGAGGAACCGTATCGAATCGTATCTCGTAGCACAGACGCAGGACTCTCCTGGTCCGAATGGTGGTTCGAGGAACAACTGCCTGGCCCCAGATGCCAGGCCAGTCTGATCACTTACCCAGGACTCGCAAATTATCTTTTATTTTCCAATCCGGCCTCTACTCGCCGTGAGAACTTAACGGTCAGAAGCAGCAAGGACGGCGGCGACACCTGGTCGCACCAGCGCCTGCTCCATTCAGGTCCGTCTGCTTATTCCTGCCTCGCGGTCTTGCCGGACGGACAAATCGGTTGTCTTTACGAAGCCGGAACAGCGAGCCCCTACGAACAGATTGTCTTCAGCCGTGTTTCACGCGAGTGGCTGGAAGCAGGCAATTAGACCGAAGGTCGCATTCGTATCTCCGTGCGATCTGGCCAAGATCGGTGTTCAGTTTTGGATCTAATACTGCGATAATCCTGTGTCCATGAATGATCAAGACTGCCAGGGACTGGTTCCACTTCGACACCGATCGTATACAACTGTCGTGATTTTGCTTTTCTTTCACACCTTCTTTTTTCTTCTGTCAGCAGCACCGTCGCAATCAACCGAACGAGTCTTCCAAGCCGGAGCGGCAACAGCTGATATCACCCCGCCGCTGGGAAGCCTCATCGTGGGCGGCTGGAGGCCGGTTCCCGCCGCCCATATCCATGATCCCTTGATGGCTCGCTGTCTGGTGCTGGATGACGGACAAACCCGCGTCGCAATTGTCGTGGTGGATAGTGTGGCTGTCCCCCGCCACGTTTTCGACCGAGCCAAACGGTTGATCAACGAAGCAACCGGTCTCTCTACCAAGAACATGTTGATGTCAGCCACTCACACGCATTCTGGACCGAATCCGTGGAGCGAACCGGAACGAGCTGACCTGTTCTGGGGTTACCTCAGCCTCAGCACAGAACTCACGGATTACCAGAAGTTCATGGCAGAACGAATCGCCGACGGAGTTCGCTCTGCTCTTAATAATCTGGAGCCGGCCAAAATCGGCTGGGGAGTCGCCAGGGCACCCGAACATGTTTTCAGTCGCCGCTGGTTTTTGAGATCAGGAGTCCTCCTTCCGAATCCTCATGGAGGCTACGATGAGGTGCAGATGAATCCGGGGGTTGGTAATGCCGATCTGGTGAGGGCAGCGGGCCCGACCGACCCGGAGGTCTCCTTCATATCGGTTCAGTCCCGCCAGGGCCGTCCGATTGCACTCCTGGCGAATTACTCTCTTCATTATGTCGGGGGTGTTTCCCAGGGCGAGATCTCCGCCGACTATTTCGGCATCTTTGCGTCGAAGATCGCCGAGATAATCGGCGCCCGAAAACTTGATCCTCCATTTGTGGGCATCATGTCTAACGGGACTAGCGGTGACATCAACAACATCAACTGGGGCTCGAAAGCAGAACCGCGTCGCTATCCTCCTTATCGAAAAATGGAGATTGTGGCGAGCTCGGTAGCGGCTGATGTTTATCAGGAATATCTTACACTGGAGTACCAGGAATGGGTGCCTTTGCGCATGGTGGAGAGGGAGATCGAGATGAAAATGCGGGTTCCCAGCCCGGAGCAGTTAGAGTATGCGCGGCAGATCATGAACAAGCCCGACTCCGAACCTAAGCACCACTCGCAAGAGCAAACTTACGCTGAAATGATGCTGGGGATTGCAGATTATCCGGAAAGCATTCCCTTTCCTTTGCAGGCCGTTGCTATCGGGGACCTGGGCATTGCAGCTATACCGGGCGAGGTCTTCGCAGAAACCGGATTGGAATTGAAAAGAAGAAGCCCCTTCCTGCAAACATTTACCATCTCCCTGGCGAATGGCTCCTATGGTTATATTCCGACTCCTGAGCAACACCAGTTGGGTGGATATGAGACTTGGCTCGGTGTCAATCGAATTGAGATCAGAGCCACCAACAAAATCGTGGCCACTTTACTGGACATGTTTCAGGAACTCTCGTCGCTTGTCAGGGAGTAGATCGAAGACCGTGTTCAACTTGGTCCGGCTCACTTTTTCAATCGAAGGCAAGTGTTTCGCTCAATTGCGGTTCCCTGAAATATCCCATGGAGGCGGCAACTACCCCCAGCCGGTACTGGCGATCCTCCATCAACCAGACTCGACGGCGCTCCGAGGGCTGAGCCGATATATAAATCCTGAGCTCGCCCGGCAATGACGTTACGATTTCTTCACGCCAGTCGCCCAGCAAGTCTGCGATCATTAATACCCGACCTTCAAGTTCCATGATCTGGTGATCGGGATATTTCATGAGGTTACGCCTGATGACGAGCTCTTTCAGCGGGTCATCGTCCCACCACACTGCAAAAGGCGACAGAGTGTTGAATCCTGGATCGGGAAGACGCTTCCCATCTGCGCTATACAGCCAATACTGACTGCCGTCTTGTTCTCCCCCGTATACCTCCATTCCGGGATAGTTTGGATCGATATCTCCCACCATACCTTTGGAATGCACGTGGCGCGTGGGCCCGTTATATTGCCAGATCATCTCACCCGTTCGGGCATCGGCAAGGGAAATCCCTCCTTCAGACCGCCTGGGTTCAATGCCAAAGAACACCTCGAGTCCAGGACGATCAGGATCGATATCCGCGACAAAGCAGGGATCAGGATGTCCCAGGCCGGTAGCCCAGAGAACTGTACCATCATCGTCTAAAGCCGTCGCTCCAAGGACCAGCTCATCTTTGCCGTCCTGGTCGACATCAGCCGTAATCAACCCGTGTGTCCCGGGGCCCACCAGTTCATGAGGGTTCTCCGCTTCACGGTTCCATATAATATTAAGGTGTCTGTCGAGAGCAGCCGTCTTCATCAGGTCATAAGTCCCTCGCTGCATGATCAAAGACGGACGGATGCCGTCCAGATAAGCAATTGCGAGCATGTTTCGCATCGAGCGGTTGTAGTGATTCCATCCCTTTCGTGAATGCCAGTCCCGTCGGGCAATCACTTCCCCCGTCTCACCATCGATCTTGACCAGATACTCAGGTCCTTCCACCACTCTTCCGTCAATCTCACGCGGGTCCCCTTCCCCTGCCTTGGTATAAACTTCAGCTTTGCCATCACCGTCCAGGTCGTAGACCACGTAGGGTGAGTACCAGGTTCCGGTTTCAATTGCCCAGCCCATGTCGTACCGCCACATCGGCCGACCGTTCGAACCGTCGTAGGCCTCCAACTTGTAGGGCTCCGGACTCCGCTTCCAGTAGCCGGGCCGGTGATAGG
>DATGOF010000303.1:0-5286 GCA_035306285.1 Acidobacteriota bacterium
CGGCCGAGTTAGTGCGGCGAGTTAAGCTGTTGCTGAGAGATTGATGCCGCCGTACTGTATCGGTGCCACACCGGCAACCTCCAGGATGCCGAAACCAATCAGCTCATGTAGGACACCTATCTTAGCCTGTTACGTGCCGAGCTGTTCCACTCTTCTGTGTCCTCTGTGCCTACTTCCTTACTGCGAAGTCGTTTCAATCAAAGCGAGAACCGAACGTGCATTCTCCGCAAATTCGCCTTCTGGAGCGAGCTCTAGATAGCGCTGCATCTGGGCTTTGGCTCGGTTCCGATCCTGAAGGTCATAGTAATAGTGAACGCCTAACTGGTAAACCGCGGGGGCATGTTCGGGGTTTACCTCAACCACTTGCTGGAAGACTTTGGCAGCCAATTCCTGATTTCCTTTGCTGGTGAACTCTTGCCCGAGCTTATAGAGACCCTCATCTAAAGGTGTGTTACTGGCCTGGAAAAAGTTTCGGTAAGCTTCGATCGCTTCATCGTAGCGCTCTTCAGCCAGCAAATAGTTGGCCAGTTCATTCTGGAACTCCGGCTGATTAGGCTGTCGTTCAATCACCTGTCGATAGGCGCCAATGGCCTGATCGACGTTGCCTAGTTCTCGATGGGAACGAGCAGTGGAGAGCAAAATCATGGCGTGGTATTGTTCCGGAGCTTCGGCAAGCAGCGCATCTGATCGATTGACGACTTCTTGATAATTCTTGGCTTTGTAAAGTTCGTCGAACTCAACGACTTTCTTCCGGACGGCATTCTCCGCCTGCCTACTTCGGTACTGATCGATCTGTTTTTTCAGATCCTGATACATCTTTTGGTTGGGATCCAACTCGAGCGCTTTCTGTAAAGTTGCTTCAGCCTCATCGATTTTTTCGGCCTGCATCAGCGCTACTGCCTTGTTGTAGTAGATCGCCGCATTGTCCGGTTGCATCTGAATCAGTTCATCGTAGGCCGAAATGGCTTCGTCTAAATTCTCTTCCTTCATGGCCTGATCGGCTCTCGCCGCTGCTCTTCGGAAGGGCATCGTTTGCAACAGCTGGTTGACCTGCTCTTCTTGTTGCGCGAGTGCTTCTTCTTGTCCAGGTTCTTGCAGGACCTTATATACCTCCAAGAGTTCCAGTTCGTTCTTCAGCGTTTCCTCTGCCTTGTCCAGTTGGTTGGTCTGCAGATAAACAACGGCTAAATTGTGCACTGTGCCTAGATTGGATGGATTCATCTCGAGAGATTGAGTCAATTTTTCCTCGGCCACGTCAAACTGGTTGCTCTGAAGGGCCTGGGCCCCTTCTTGTGCCAATTGATTGCTCTGGTTCAGAACATTCTGATCTTCGAAGTAGAGCCTCTGTTGGCTATCCCCTTCCGTGAAAGTGAGCTGTACGGTCTCCTCCTGGTTTCCCTGAAGTCGTATGAATTCGAAGAAGGTCGGTGCGTATCCGTCTATTCTGCCCATCACCCTGTAGACGTCGTCTGACAGTTTGTCAAAATTGGCTACTCCCGAACTATTGGTCTTTTTCTGCTCGACTTTGCCAGAGCCAAGAGCTTGTACCAACACCTGCACATCTCGAAGAGGGCTGTTACTGGCATCGACACATGTTACGGAGAGCTTAGAAGCTGCATGCAGTGGTGGGCTTACAAGAACTAGCCAGGCCAGCACTGTTAACAGCCGGGGACTCTTTAATTTCATGTCAACAAACTCCTTGTAAGTCTGAAATAACGACCAGGTGAGACGACACTGGCCGCCACTCTCATTTGCGACTTTTCGAATCGATGAGGGATGATCCAAAGCATCCTTAATTAACGTTATTGTGTTCGGGACGAGAAACCGCTTTGACAAAGGCCAACGAGAGACAGAATCGATTTTTTTCGTTTGAGGTTATTATGATCAAGTCAGCCAAGCCTATCAAATTACGCGTACAGGCCTCCCTTCAAGGACCGCTCCGGCGGCCCGCTTCCAGCCCCTAACACACAAGCGCCTTGTCTTCTTGTTGTAAGAAGTGATTTTTGTCTACGAGTTTCGCATTCTACAGGAATGCGTTTTATTGTCCCCGTCACGGCTAGCACGATTCAACCGGCTGGTGCAAGCCGGGAAAAGAATTCAGGTACACGGAAACTGGAGGAGGACCGGTGTCGCCGGCGTCGATCAGTAAGGCCCCTCGACCCTCCCGTGTTTCCGCGGTTGAAGTTTACACTCTGCGGCGCAGGGACTCCGGTGTCCAGCGATGCCCTTTATGAACCGATTTCGCCTGGAATTAAAAGCTACCTGTCACGCCTCTAAAGCCGTTGGCAGCTTGTTTTGCCAGCCATTTTACGACTCTCATGTTGTCGTAGCAGTGCCCGACGATCGAATTCAATGTAGAGTAACAATGGGTCGTGCACTCTTTCTTCATTTCGTCCAATTGAACTAGGTCGAACTTGTCTTCCTCGACCACGCCCCAGTCATGGGTCGCAGAATACATTGGAAAGCAGGGTGCCAGACTGCCGTCCTCACGGATGATCAGGGTGTTGTGTCCTGCACGACAATTCCAGGGCTCAATGTGACCCCGCATCATTCTTTTCATGTTCAGGAGCTGTTCCTTCGGATTGGCCATCTTGTAGCCTGCTTCGTGCTTCTCGACGAGCCAATCGATTAGTTCATCAACCGCTTCATAGTCCTCGGGCCCAATGAAGGTGTTATTCCCTTCTTTGTGCTTGAAATGCTCCTGCTCGATCATCGGAGATTCGTTGATGTGGTAATCGGTGGCGATTCCGTACTGTCGACCGATCTCGGTGAGTTCTTTGACATCCTCCAGATTGATACGAGTAATGTTGATGTTAATGAACGCCGAATAGCCGTAATAGCGCTGCATCTTCACCATGTACTCGAAGTTCTCTCGGATGGGATTGAGGGCTTTAGGCAGTTCGGGACGTTCCTCGATACTGTCAATCGCCAAATTAATAACTGCGATACCCGCATCCCCCAGACGATCCATGACTTTCGGTCGCAGTGACCGGCCATTAGTGGCCAAGTAGACAAAAAAGCCTTTCTGCGCGGCGTAGTCGGTTACTTTATGGACAAACGGCCAGCGAACCAGGGGCTCTCCCCCCATGATCGCCAGGACGCGACACCCGATCGATTCCAGCCAGTCGATTGAGCGACGAGCCGTATCCTCGGTCATTCCTTTGATCGCGTTGTTGTATGCCCAGCAATAGTGACAATCGAGGTTGCACTTATATTCGGTGAAGAGGTAGGCAACGATGGGCCTCAAAGCCTTCGAGTGCCAGCGCGATTGGAAGTAGGGAATGCCCCATGCTTTCCAGGCACGCCAGCCATTGACTTTCCGATATTCAGACTCAGTCATCCGGTGCTCGCGGGCCTCCGGTCGCCTGGGAAAAATCGGGTCAGGGAGAGTGAGGGGCCCGCCCCGAGGTGTCAACCGGGAGCGCACTTTCGGTTCCATAAGCTTCTGGTGCAGCTCGCCGTCGATTCGGTACTGGTGCTGATTAGTTTCGTTCAGGTTTTCATGGGGAGTTGCCACAACTGCCTCCTTTAGTCGCGTTCATTTGTGAAACAAGCTGCATTGATAATGCAGATAATGCAGAAAATTGGTACGGCAAGATCGTTTGTGCAGACACAGCGGCGAGAATCCTCAAATTCACCGGGTGGAAGATAAGGTAGGTTCAACCGCGCGCTGGAATTAAGCACCATTGCCTGCCGTGACAACTTGATAATTCTGACGAACTTAATCTCTTTCCATATTAGTATGTTCGAAGAGCTTTGAAATAACAAAAGAATTTTGAAAGTTTGTGGCTTCTCGGATAGCCTCAGTGGACAGGCCGTCAAGACCGTGGCTCGCGAAGCGGAAGGAGCGCTTTGGAGATGAACCGAAGGGAGTTGTTCAGGTTGGGACTGGGGACCGTCTCGGTTGGTGGGACGAGTTTAGCTAGGCCTGCGAGCGGTGCTTTTCAGACTCAAGGAGTGCCGAAGCAAGTGGTGAACCTGACTGATCTGGCGGAGGCGGCCAAAGAACGGATGGAAGAGGTGGTTTATCAATATGTGTCTGGGGGCGCTGCCGATGAGCTGACCCTTCGCTGGAATATCGAGGCCTTCCAACAGATCCGGCTGAACCCGAAGGTACTTGTCGACGTTTCTTCAATCGATACCAGCACTTCGCTATTCGGAATCAGGATGGCTGCTCCTATCCTTCTTGCACCGACCGCTTTGCATCGGCTGGTTCACCCGGAAGCTGAATCAGCCACCGTGCGGGGTGCCGGTGCGGCCGATGTTACCGCCGTAATCAGTAACGCCACCACCACTTCACTCACTACCCTGAGTAGAATTGCAAGAACTCCCCTCTGGTTTCAGCTTTTTGCCCGGGCCGATCGAACGTGGATCAGAGATCTGGTCCACGAAGTCGAAGAACTGGGAGTGAAAGCGATTTCCCTGACGGTCGACAATCCTGTATCGGCGCTCCGCTATCATGAAAGGCGAGCTCCAATTTCCACGGCGGGGCTGGACCTCCCTCACATGCCGCCGGCCAATGCAGCGAAAGGAAGTCCTTCGTTCTCCGCGTCTCGTATCCAATGGGCCGATATCGAGTGGCTCAGGTCGATTACCCGGGTGCCCCTTTTGTTGAAAGGAATCTTAAATCCCACGGATGCTGTTAGGGCTATCGAGAGCGGTGTGTCCGGGATTATCGTTTCTAATCATGGAGCGCGAAATCTGGACACCGTTCCGCCCACAATCGATGCCCTTCCGCTGATTGCCGAGGCAGTAGAAAGCCGCGTGCCGATTCTCGTTGATGGTGGTATTCGAAGGGGGACAGACGTACTAAAGGCACTGGCGCTCGGAGCAACTGCCATTCTGATCGGGCGGCCCTATTTGTATGGTTTGGCGGTAGACGGCGCAGATGGGGTCGATTACGCCGTTTCATTACTTCGAAAGGAACTCGAGACTGCGATGGCGATGAGTGGGCGACCCACCATTGCCTCAATCGACCGCTCTCTTATCTGGAACTATTCCCGTTGCGTTGTGGAGCAGTAAGCCGTTAGGAAAACTGCCACTCTCTGGGTCCTCTCGCTTCCGTGGTTAAACTCGGCCGCCGGGGAATGCCGGCCCCTACGCTGCAGGTGCTGCATTGTTTTCGCGTCTCCTACGCAACGCCCGCGGCCTCTAACGTAGTTTTGCCTGAAATGGTCTCCTCACTAGCGACTTTTAAGGGTCGAGATCTAGATATATGCCTAGAACCCTAAAAATCAAAAAGCAATAGTCATTTAAATGACGAGGAACCGGCAAAGTCGGTTGCCC
>DATGOF010000304.1:0-2366 GCA_035306285.1 Acidobacteriota bacterium
TTCAGCACGGAGAGGTCTTCGTCACCGACGATGGAGCCGAGACTGACCTGGATCTGGGACACTATGAAAGATTTCTGAATGTTCGTCTGACCCGTGATAATAATTCGACTACCGGGAAGATCTATCTGTCAGTCATCGAGAAAGAACGACGCGGGGACTATCTGGGCAAAACGGTACAGGTAATCCCCCATATTACGAACGAGATCAAAGCAACCATCAAGAAGCTGGCGGACGATGTGGACGTCGTCATCGTTGAGATTGGGGGAACGGTCGGCGACATAGAGAGCTTGCCGTTTCTTGAGGCCATTCGCCAGATGAGAGTGGAGTTGGGAAGGGAGAACTCGGTTTTCGTTCACCTGACCTTGGTCCCCTATATCGAAGCCGCCGGCGAGTTGAAATCGAAACCAACCCAGCATTCAGTTCGGGAACTAAGAGAAATCGGTATTCAGCCCGATATACTGCTCTGTCGCACCGACCGATTTTTGCCTCGCGAAATCCGGAGCAAGATTGCCCTTTTTTGCAATTTGGCCCCCGAGGCGGTCATCACAGCACGCGATGTGAAAACCATCTACGAAGTTCCGGTTTCATTACATGAGGAAGGCCTCGACGCACTAATTATCGAGCAGCTCAAGTTCGAGGTTGGAGAGTGCGATCTCGCTCCCTGGAAGCAGCTTCTCGAAATCGTCGAGAATCCAGTCGATGATGTGACCATTGGAATCGTCGGCAAGTATGTCGAATATGAAGATTCCTATAAGAGTTTAAATGAGGCCCTCGCTCATGGTGGATTTGCTCATCGATTAAAAGTTCATCTGCAGTGGATCGAATCAGAAGGCCTGGTAGGCGACAATTGGCAAGACAAACTAAGAAACCTTGATGGAATTCTGGTGCCAGGAGGATTCGGGAACCGGGGCATTGAAGGAATGATTCGAGCCATCAACTACGGCCGGGTGGAGAAGGTTCCATTCTTTGGAATTTGTCTTGGTATGCAATGCGCCGTTATCGAGTTTGCTCGCAATGTCTGCGGTCTGCAGGCCAACAGCTCCGAATTTGATCCTGCCGCTCCCCATCGAGTGATTTACAAGCTGAGAGATCTCCTGGGAGTTGACGAAATGGGCGGGACCATGCGGCTGGGTGCCTATCCCTGTGTGCTGGAGGAGGGCTCACTGGCGCATCGCATCTATCAGGAAAAGGAGATCTCGGAACGTCATCGTCACCGCTATGAGTTCAATCGGGAGTACGAAGACATTCTCACCAGCTACGGCTTAAGAATTTCAGGAAACTCGCCGGATCGGAACTTCGTCGAAATCGTGGAGCTGCCCGACCATCCATGGTTTCTCGGGTGCCAGTTCCATCCTGAATTCAAATCGAAGCCACTGAAACCTCACCCACTTTTCGTCAGTTTCGTACGAGCGGCCCTTGAACATAAGAAGAAGAGAACAGCTCCGCTCAGTGTCCTGGAAGAAGCCTCAGTTGTTGCGGAGGTAACACCTGTCGAATGACACAGATCATTCGGCTCGGGGACTGGCACCTTGGCGGAGGTCATCCTTTTTTCCTGATCAGTGGCCCCTGCGTTATCGAATCTGAGCAGCATTGTCTGAATCTGGCGTCCAGTCTTGCGGAGATATGCCGCACGTTAAAAATCCCCCTGATCTTTAAAGCTTCATTCGACAAGGCTAATCGAACTTCTATTGATTCTTATCGGGGACCCGGATTGGAGAAAGGCTTGGAGATTCTCCAGAAGGTCAAGGACTCTCACCAGATTCCTGTTCTTTCCGATATACACGAGGCCAGTCAGGCTAAGCCTGCTGCTGCGGTGCTCGATATTCTACAGATCCCCGCTTTTCTCAGCCGTCAGACTGACCTGCTAGAGGCGGCGGCTAAGACGAAACGAATCGTCAACATCAAGAAAGGGCAGTTCTTGGCACCTGGCGATATCCGGTTTGCGATCGAGAAGATTGAACGCCATGATAATCACCAGATCCTGGTCACCGAAAGAGGAGTCTCTTTCGGCTACCACAATCTAGTCGTTGACTTCAGATCCTTTCCGGTCATGAAAAAATTCGGGTATCCGGTTGTCTTCGATGCCACTCACAGTGTTCAATTGCCCGGTGCCGGATCGGGAAGAAGCTCGGGACAATCTGAATTCATCCCGGTTCTGGCGAGAGCAGCTCTGGCAGCCGGGGCAGAAGGTCTGTTCATGGAGACTCATGAAGACCCTCCCAGGGCATTGAGCGATGGTGCCAATGCCGTGCGGTTAGATGACATGAGGCAGTTACTCGAAGAATTGCTCGAGCTGGATCAACTTGCCCGCCAACGATCGCGGTGGAGCTCGAATCCCTGATCGTTTTGCGGTCAAAGTTACGCGA
>DATGOF010000305.1:0-5234 GCA_035306285.1 Acidobacteriota bacterium
CCTCTACAGTGATTCCTTTTCATGGCCGCCCCTACTCGGTCAATTTAACGCTGCCGCCCCTTTCCGTTGTCTTTTTCTCGAATAAGGATGGTGGAAATTGATACGAGAACTTCCTCCAGGGGCTACCTACCTGGGCGGAGGGCGCTGTCGTTTCAACGTTTGGGCACCATATCACTCCGAGGTCACCGTCGAGATAGTCAGTCCCGAGAAACGTCACTTGAGACTTGAACCGGTCGGTTTTGGGTACCACCAGGGCGAGCTCGAAGAGGCGCGTCCGGGCCTGCTCTATAAGTATCGTCTCAACGATTCACTCCTACTTCCTGATCCCGCTTCGCGGTCGCAACCGCAGGGAGTCCACGGACCGTCTCGAATGATCCCTGATGACTTTCCTTGGAGCGATTCGGAATGGCCGGGATTACCTCTGTCTGAATATATCTTGTACGAACTGCATACTGGGACTTTCTCTGAGCCGGGAACCTTCGACGGCATCGTCGATAACCTGGACCGCTTAGTAGACCTGGGGATAACCGCCCTGGAGCTAATGCCCATCGCTCAGTTTCCCGGAGATAGAAATTGGGGATATGACGGGGTCTATCCTTTCGCCGTGCAACACTCCTATGGAGGGATCGGGGGGCTCAAGAAACTGGTGAATGAATGCCACCGCAGGGGAGTCGCCGTAGTAGTAGATGCCGTCTATAACCACCTTGGCCCAGAAGGCAACTACTTCTCCGCCTTCGGACCATATTTCATTGACACCTACAAGACGCCCTGGGGAGCAGCCGTCAACTTCGACGGGCCTTACAGCGACGAGGTGAGGAGCTATTTCCTCCACAATGCCCTGTTCTGGATTGAGGAATGTCATGTTGATGCGCTTCGCCTGGACGCGATCGACCGGATCTACGACAGCTCACCTTATCCCTTTCTTGAGGAATTGTCCGAGCTGGTGGACCGAACAGCGGAACGCCTGGATCGACACATCTACTTGATCAGTGAAACTGACGCCAATGACCCGCGCGTACTGAGGCCCCGGAACAAAGGCGGACTCGGCATGAACGCACAATGGGACGATGATTTTCATCACGCGTTACATACCTGCCTGACCGGTGAAAGGCACGGCTACTACCAGGACTATGGCAAAGTGGATCATCTTGGCGAGGCTTTCCGTAAAGGCTTCGTCTATACAGGACAGTATTCCTCCTTTCGGAAGAAGCGCCGTGGAAGAAAGCTTGACGTCGTCGACCCCCGGCGTCTGGTGGTGTTTCTTCAGAATCACGATCAGGTCGGGAACAGGGCTCAGGGCGACCGTCTCACCACTCAGCTCTCAAGAGAGGCCCTCAAGGCTGGCGCCGCCACTGTACTGCTTTCGCCTTTTACTCCCCTCCTCTTCATGGGAGAGGAATATGCGGAAACAGCTCCCTTCCCCTTTTTCATCAACCACTCGGAAGAGGAGTTGATTGAAGCCGTACGAAAAGGACGACTGCAAGAATTCGCGCACTTTCACGAAAGCCATCGCCCACCTGATGCGCAGGCCGTCTCCACCTTCGAGTCGGCTCGGCTAGGGAAAACACGTGACCAGGAAATGTTCCGCTTTTATAAGGCTCTGATCGCCTTACGAAAGCAGATCCAATGGCCTTCGGGAAGCGACTATGCGAAGGTCTCCGTCGAGCAGCAATCACTCGTTTTGCTGGTGAGCAATCATACGCCACAATACGATCTTCTTCTTTTGATCATTAACCTGTCTTCGGACCCCGTCCTTATTGAGACATTTCTTGAAAAAGGACAATGGGAAAAGCTATTTGATTCTTCGGAAGAAGAATGGAGCGGGCCGGGAAGCTCACTTCCGCGGGAACTCGCAGGGACTGGAGGCAACCTGAGATTGGAGCTTCAGCCGAAAATGGTCGCTCTCTATCGTCGGAGGTAGATGTTTGAACCGTTATATCTGTATTCATGGACACTTTTACCAACCGCCACGCGAGAACCCCTGGCTGGAAGCGGTCGAGCTGCAAGACTCGGCCGCACCTTTCCACGATTGGAATGCTCGAATAACGGCTGAATGTTACGCTTCAAATGCAGCTTCACGCATCCTCGACTCAGAAGGCCAGATTGTCAGGATTGTCAATAACTATAGTAAGATCAGCTTTAACTTCGGGGCCACTCTGCTTCGCTGGCTACAGACCCAGGAAAAGGCGGTCTATGAGGCGATTCTGGAAGCTGATTGGGAGAGCCGGCGCCGCTACTCGGGACACGGATCAGCTTTAGCACAGGCTTACCACCACAGCATCCTGCCCCTGGCCAACAGGCGCGATAAGTACACCGAAGTTCGTTGGGGGATCGTTGACTTTCGAAGTCGTTTTGGCCGAGATCCTGAAGGCATGTGGCTACCTGAGACAGCCGTTGACCTGGAGACCCTTGAAATTCTCGCTCAAGAAGGCATCCAGTTCACGATCCTGAGTCCCTATCAGGCTAAGCGCACCCGTCACCAGGACCAGAGCGAGTGGGTGGAGGCTTCTGAAGGAAGAGTCGACCCTCAGAAACCCTACCGAGTGGAGCTACCGTCAGGCGGCTCGATTGCTGTCTTCTTTTACGACGGACCCATCTCACGTGCCGTTGCTTTCGAGAACTTGCTTCGAAACGGCGAGTATCTCGCTAATCGACTTCTAGGCGCCTTCTCCGACGAATTGACCGATAATGGTCTAGTCCATATTGCCACTGACGGGGAAACGTACGGGCATCATCATCGCCACGGCGAAATGGCGTTAGCCTATGCGCTTCACTACATTGAGGAGAACAAGCTCGCCTGCTTGACCAATTATGGCGAGTATCTCGAAAAGAATCCTCCGACTTACGTCGCCGAAATCTTTAAAAACACCTCCTGGAGCTGTGCTCACGGGATCGAGCGGTGGCGAAGCGATTGTGGTTGTCATACCGGAGGAGAACCGGGCTGGAACCAGGCCTGGCGGGGCCCGCTTCGCGATGCTCTCGACTGGCTGCGGGACCGCATCATGCCGCTGTATGAGATGAAGGCAGGACGCTACTTTTCTGATGTCTGGGCAGTGCGAGACGAGTATGTGACCGTTCTCACAGACCGATCTCCTGAAGCCGTTAGCAGCTTCCTTAACAAGCATTCCGGACGGGAACTGCAACCCGATGAGCGGGTGGAATGCCTCAAGCTCCTTGAATTGCAACGCCACTGCTTGCTTATGTATACGAGCTGTGGCTGGTTCTTCAACGAGCTTTCAGGAATCGAAACCGTCCAGGTTCTTCAATATGCCGGCCGGGCCCTTCAACTTGCCGAATCGCTTTTTGGACAGACGATCGAAAGCGAATTCCTAGAAAGGCTCCGGAGCGCCCCGAGTAACATCCCGGAGCTCCAGAATGGCGAGACGATATTTAAGCGCTTTGTCCATCCCACACGCGTGGAATTGACGGACGTCGGAGCTCATTACGCAATCAGTTCACTGTTTGAGCCTTATGACGAGCAGACCGATATTTATTGTTTCAAAGTCAACCGGAGAACATACGAGGCCCGCTACTCAGGAAACAGCCAGGTTGCATTGGGCCAACTGGAGGTCGTTTCTACGATAACCGAAGAAAAAGCGGCTTACTGTTTCGGGGCAATCCATCTAGGAGATCACAACCTGACTTGTGGGATTCGAGAGTCTGATGCCAATGGAATCCTGGATCAGATCGCCGAAGAGGTTTTTGATGTCTTCTCGCGAGCCGATATTCCTGGAACCCTCCGTCTAATCGACAACCATTTCCAGGACAATCGATATTCCCTGAAGTCGCTCTTTCGGGACCAAAGGCGCAAGGTACTCGATCACATACTCGAGCCGACCATTGATCACGTTGAGCATCAGTATCGCGAAATTTATGAGCGGCAGGCTTCTTTGATGCGTTTTCTGGCCGGCATGCAGGAACCCCGGCCGAGGGTCTTCCAGGCAGCTGCTGAATTCGCACTCAGTGGCAGTTTGCGTCAATGCCTCCGTAACGAGTCTCTCGATCTGGAAGAGATTTTCAGGCTGGTGAATGAAGCCCGAGAAGGAGGGATTCGCCTCGACGCTGAAAACCTGGGTTTCGAGTTTACGCAGGCTCTGGAGCGAATGTTTACGAAGTTTCAAAAAAAGACTTCAGATCTGGAATTTCTCGAAAAACTCAGGCAAACCATCGAGTTGACGGTCACGCTTCCGTTTCAAATCAATTACTGGGCCGTGCAGAACATTTTCTACGGGATCCTTCAGCGTCAGTACCCCCGCCATCGAAACAGACAGGACCCGAAAAGTCAGAAATGGGTTGAGGAGTTCCGCAAACTGGGTGAAATGATCTCCGTTCGAGTTGCACCTTAACGCCTTAGGTATCCTCCTGTGAAACTGAACCGAATAGAAACGTTTCTCGTCAACAATAGCCTGCGTAGCATTCTGCAAAGGCGCCTGGAACTGCCCGGACTCTTGAAGATGGCGCCCAAAAACCGTTTCAAGAAAGTCCTGGAAGTGGGCTGCGGCCGTGGAATTGCTGCCAAAACACTTCTGGAGCACTATGAAAGAGTGGAGGTCGACGCATTGGATATTGACGAAAGAATGCTAAGGCTGGCCCGTATCCAACTGTCATCCCATCCGAATCGTAGCCGGCTATGGCAGGCTGACGTAGCCCGGATACCGGTTCGTGCCAACCAGTACGACGCAGTTTTCGATTTTGCCATTCTCCACCACCTCCAGGATTGGCGTAAAGGACTGGCTGAGATTGCCAGAGTTCTCAAGCCCGGCGGAGTCTTTTACGGAACAGAGATGCTCGATCGATTCGTTCTCCATCCGCTGATTCGAGGTTTCCTCGAGCACCCTCTTGAAGACCGCTTCAATTCCACACAGTTTCTCGACACCTTAGAAGAGAATCATCTCCAGGTTTTGGAATCGCGTGATTTTAGTGGGTGGATGCTGTGGTGGGCTGCCCGAAAGCAACCACAGCAAAAGTGTGATTCAGACTCAGCAATCAGCCACAAAATCTCCTCAAACAGAATTGAACCGCCATGACAGCTACCTATCGATTGCAGTTTACGAGTAGCTTCACGTTTTCGGAAGCGCGCAAGCTCGTCGATTATCTCAACGATCTGGGTGTTACTACGCTGTATGCTTCTCCACTCTTCCAGTGCAAACCTGGAAGCACTCATGGTTACGACGTTACTGACTTCCAACGGCTGAATCCTGAGCTGGGCCCTGAATCCGATTTTGATGAACTCA
>DATGOF010000306.1:0-3562 GCA_035306285.1 Acidobacteriota bacterium
CGTGGTTGAGGAATCGAGCCAGTTCTCCGGCGGTCAAGCCGTATCGAATAGGTAACTGGAAAATACCTACGAAAGACTGAAACGCACTTTCCAGAACAGGGCCTTCCACCTGAATCCCATTGATGGGGTTCGGCCGATCCAGAACCACAAAAGGAACTCCCTTATCGGCAGCCGCCTTCATCGATAGAAACATGGTGGAGATATACGTGTAAAAACGGACACCAACATCCTGGATGTCGTACACCAGAAGATCCACCTCGGAGAGCATCTCGGCGGTTGGAGCTCGATGCTCTCCATACAGGCTATAAAGGCGCGGCTGATTTTCGACCTTCTGTCCCGCCTGGGCCTCTCCGGTGAGTCCATGTTCCGGACCGAATAGTGTCGTGACAGTGAATCCCGCGTGCCTGAACACCTCGACGGTCGAATCAAGCCGGGAATTCACACCGGTCGGATTGGTGATCAGTCCGATCCTCTTACCTTGAAACCATGATCGATACGGCTCCTGCGTTATACGGTCGGCTCCAATCTGCAACTTGAATATGGGGGACTGCGCAGCCGCCTGGCTCAAACAAAGAAAAAGAAGAAGCGTTATAGAGCAGAGCAGTCTCCAGGCCAATGATTTAGATCCCATACAGGTCCCCGAACTTCTTGTGAAGGTAATCGATAAAATGCTGTGCGTCGAGAGGGGAGCCTGTAATTTCCTCTATGAGTGCAGTGGCTGAGCGAGTTCTTCCCTTCGAGAAGATCTGCTCGGAAAGCCAGTCTCGAAGTGGCAAGAACTTTCCCCGGGCAATCAGTTCATCAAGGTTGCCAAGATCCGATTGTGCCTTCTCGAAAATTTGAGCTGCATAAAGATTTCCAAGAAGGTAGGTTGGAAAGTAGCCGATGAGCCCCTGAGACCAGTGGGTGTCCTGCAAAATGCCCTCGGCGTCATTGGCGGGCCGTATTCCCAGGTATTCTTGCATTCCTTGGTTCCACAGGTCAGGAAGAGCCTCGACCTCCAGCCCATCGTCGATCATTCTTTTCTCCAATTCAAAGCGTAGGATGATGTGCAGCCCGTAACTGACTTCATCAGCTTCCACTCTGATCGGAGAGGCCTCAACGAAATTTACCGCTCGCAGAAACGGATCCAGCTCGAGACGTCGAAGCGAAGGATAGACTTCCTTCAAGCGTGAGAACCAGTGGCGCCAGAAAGGACGGCTGCGCCCAACAAGATTCTCCCAGAGCCGCGACTGTGATTCATGAATGCCCAGGCTGATTGCTTCGCAGGCCGGCAATCCATAGTGCTCAACACTGAGACCCTGCTCATAAAGGGCGTGTCCACCTTCATGCAAGATTCCGAAGAGAGAGGGTCGGAAGTCATTCTCGTAAAACCGGGTGGTGATGCGTACATCATTCGGATTTAGTCCCGTACAAAAAGGATGGGGAGAGCGATCCAGTCGACCCGCTTCCCAGTTGAATCCGATGGCTGTAAGGACTTCCCTCCCGAGAGCCTCCTGACTGGCGAGATCGTAGTGGTCCTCCAGAGATGGAACGGATTGATAGAGCGGTGAGTCCACAACCTTTTGCAGTAGTTCCGCAAGTCTAGGTCGGAGCCTTTCAAAGACTGCGGCGACCTCTTCGACCTTCATACCCGGCTCGAAGTCATCCAATAGCGCTTCGTAGGGAGAGAAGAACCCCTCAAAGTAACTCGCCTGTTCACGTTTGAGATCGAGCACCTTTTTCAACCAGGGTGCAAAGTGCCGGAAGTCCGACATTCGACGCGCATCGACCCAGTGCTGGTATGCGAGGGATGTAGTTTCCGCAAGTTCACGAACCAGTTTCTCCGGGACGCGAACCGCTTTCTCATATTCACGCCGCAGTTCGCGTACGCTTGCTTTGTACCACTCGTCAAGGTCGGGTTGTTGCTCGAGTTCATCCAGCATTTCCCCTATCTCGGGGGACACGAGCTTCCTGTGATAGAGAGATGACAACAAGCCGCACTGACGGGCTCTGATTTCTGAGCCCCGGGGCGGCATCATTGTTTCCTGATCCCAGGAAAGAGTCGAGAGAATACTCTTAAGATCGATGATTTCAGCGGTGCGTTGTCGAAATTGTATTGGTGTTACCATCTATTTGCTCCCGCAACAGTTTAGCAAGTTTCCAAGAAGCTTCATTCAGCTGACAGGGTGATTGGAGAGGCTTGCCTAAATGAAAAGCACAGTAACCAATGAATATTGGTGGATCGTAAGGATTACAGGATCTCTAATAGGGATATTGATGGTAGCCGGTTGCGCCTCGGATTCAGATTTTCAGCAACGTCAGCTTGCCCTGCTGGTAGAGAAGCGCGCCAATCGAGTGACCGTCCTTGACCGGAGAATAAACGAAATTGTCGGCTCAATCGTTACCGGTTCCGGACCACATCAAATTGCAGTGCACGAGGCATCCGGGCTAGCCGCCGTTTCCAACTATGGAGATGCCGATAGTCCCGGGGCAAGCCTGACCGTTATTGACCTTCATCTCATGCAGCCTGTTCGGACCATTAGCCTGGGGAGGTACCGTCGTCCTCATGGACTCCAGTTTTTTTCAGATGGGCGAAAGATTCTGGTTGTCAGCGAAGAGAGAACAGCGCTGATTGTGGACGCGATCGACGGACTGATTTTGCAAATGATACCAACCGGACGAGTTAGACCCAGGACCGTTCTTCTAAGTCCCAATCAGCAGATCGCATACGCAATTGGAGCTGCGGATGACCAACTGGTGGTTCTTGATACCGTTTCCAGCCGGCTGTTAAAAGTGGTTTCTCTTCCGATGGAAGTCGAGGATATGGATCTTTCCCAAAACGGCAAGGAGCTCTGGTTGGTCAGCCGCTTGCAAGACAGCATTTTAATTCTCGACACAGAGAATCTGGAAGTGGTTGCCAACCTGCCTTGCCCAGGAGGACCTGTATCGATCCGCTTTTTGCCGGAAGGCTCTCCCGACATGGCGGATCTCCTCATTTCGCTCAGCTACGATGCCGGCCTGTCTTTCTTCTCTTCCAGCAAGAGAAATGAGCTCAGGCGACTCTCGCTCAAACTGAGTGAGGAGGAGATGGAGCATTTTCCGCCATTTGAGCTGGCGCCAGTTCCGGTTGAGGTGGCAGTAGACAGAAGGAATCGGCTGGTATATGTCACCAGCTCCAACACCGATCTCGTAACGGTCGTTGATCCTCTGACATTTACGGTTGTTCGTCGCTTTCTGGTGGGCGATGAGCCGGAAGGTATCGCTGTTGTCGATCTGATTACAAGAAAGGAGGACCACTGATCCGTCGACTCCAACGGTATCCACAGCGGTAACTACTCACGGGAGGTCAACTTTCTTCGTGATCTCTCCTTCATGACATAGAATTGCAGGGATATGAACCAGGTACAGCCTTCAAAATTTCGAAGTTCGTGTGTTCGGTTGACGTCTGTATTCTTAGTGGCTCTTTTTGTCATCGGAGAGCCGGTAGCTCAGCGGCTCCCTCAGGTCACTCCCGAATCGGTGGGATTCTCCTCCAATCGACTTGCGCGACTGGATGGCGTCATCGAAGAGGCGATTGCAA
>DATGOF010000307.1:0-3623 GCA_035306285.1 Acidobacteriota bacterium
GTTGTGAACCGGCCTACCGGAAAGAATCGTTTCGGGATTGGTGCTCGAGTCGCAGTAGAAGGAGGCGCCCTCCGACAAACCCGGGAGATCCGCTCCGGGGGAAGTTACCTGTCTCAAAATGATCTTCGCGCTCATTTCGGACTCGGGAAGCGTGGCGACCCGGTGGATATCTCGGTTGAGATTCCAGGAGAAGGCAAATGGGAATGGCGGAACACTCCCGTCGACCAGATCGTGTCACTGACCATTAACGATGATCATGCGCGATGAAGAAGCATCCCAACAACGTATCGAGAGGCGGTCTCAGAAGGGCATCGGCGCTCGTATTGAAACCCGCTCTCGCTATCTGTCAGGCTTGAAGAACCTTTTACCAGGACTTGTACTCCTCTGCCTTACGGCCTTCGCAGTCACTCCTCACCAGCCAGTCTCTTTTGAAGATGTCACGACTCTGGCCTTAGGGCATAACCCCTCTTTCGGGCAACAGCTAAGTTATGGAATCGATTACTGGACCCAGTATCTGGATGTATCGTCTCGGATCGACTTTTTTGCTCTCAATGGACTCGCCATAGGAGACTATGACGGCGACGGGTTTGACGACTTTTACGTCTGCCAGCCCGGAGGGCTTCCCAACCGGCTCTTTCGGAATCAAGGAGATGCGACGTTCCTTGACGTCACTACGGAGAGTGATCTGAACGTTCTTGATTCCACGTCCGCTGCCCTCTGGGCTGACTATGACAACGACGGTCGACAGGATTTATTCCTTCTTACCGACTCGGGAATCCTTCTCTTCGAGAACAAGGGCGGCCGGAAGAAGTTTCAGTTATCTCAACGAGCCCGATTCGAAATTCCCCCTGAACAGCAGGGTGTGGTCACCGGGGGTGCAATTGCCGATTACGACCGGGACGGCCTTCTAGACCTGTACATCTGCCAGTACAGTCGTGCAACTGGAACAATGATGGCGAATTCGCTGCTCCACCCGACGCCCTATCACGACGCCCAAAACGGGGCTCCGAATCAGCTTTTTCGCAATAATGGGGACGGCTCTTTTTCGAATGTGACCGACCAGACCGGACTTTCGGCGAACAACGACGGCTGGAGCTTTGCTGCAGCCTGGGGAGATTACAACGGTGACAGATTTCCCGACCTCTACGTCGCCAACGACTTCGGACCAAACAATCTCTATCTCAACGGTGGAGACGGAACTTTCGAAGAGGTGGCTGACGCTGCCGGTGTCAAAGATCCGGCAGCCGGGATGAGCGCAACCTGGGGAGATTTTAATAACGACGGAAAACCGGACCTTTACGTCGGGAATATCTGGAGTAAAACCGGGCAGACCATTATGGCGGAGGACAGATTCCAGCCGGAAGCTCCCGAATCAGTGAGACGGACCTTTCAGCGCTTTGCGGCGGGAAATGCTCTTTTTCTCAATCGTTCGGACGGTACGTTTGAGCAAGTCGACAGAGCTACAGGAGCTGCCGCCGGAGGGTGGGCCTGGAGCAGCGATTTCATCGACGTGGACAACGACGGCTGGGAAGATTTCTACGTCGTTAACGGACAGGTCACGAATGACAGATCAGATGACCTCGAGACATTTCATTGGGAAGAACTTGTAGGCCATTCTCCACTGGGGCCGCAACGGTCGGTTGCTTACGCAAATGCATGGCGTAAATTCCAGCGTCTGATGCTGGAGGAAGGCTATTCGATTCACGGATCTGAGCAAAACCGCCTGTTTCTCAACCATCAGGGCCGTTACTACGATGCCTCTGCAGGATCGGGACTAGACTATCCGGATGACGGCCGTGCTTTTGGAATATCCGACTTCGATGTGGATGGCGATCTCGATGTCATCGTTAAAAACAGAACAGCACCTCAAATTCGAGTCCTTAGGAATGGTAATTCCACTGACAACACGTCGGTGGCTTTCGAGTTGGTGGGAACGAACAGTAACCGGGATGCAGTGGGGACAAGAATTCTGCTCCGATCCGGAGATCAACGGCGCCATAAGGAAGTGAAAGCGGGTTCTGGTTTTCTTTCACAACACAGCCACCGTGTCTATTTCGGTCTTCCGGCGGGCAGCCATGTGGACGAGGTCCGAATTGAGTGGATTAGCGGAATCACCGAAAGCTTCAAGGAGCTACCTGTCGGCAGCATCATTCGGATCGAGGAAGGCAGCGGATTTTTTGAGGCACGTTCTTTTCGGGCACGCGAAAACAGGACGGTCGCTCCAGTGAACAATCGCAGCATCTCCACCCCGGTCGCCAAAGCCGACAGCTGGCTGCTCGAGCCGTTTTCACTGCTGAAACTTTTGATGCTCGATGCTTCGCGATTCAGGCCACTCGACCTGACAGGCTTAAAGGGTACTCCGCTTGCGATCCGCTTCAGGACCACAGATTGTGCCGACTGCTCGTCTGAAATCCCAGTTCGGCAAGGAAAACAGGGAAGGATTTTAACAGTTCAACTTTTGGAGAATTCGGACATCCATGCCGATTTCGGTGCCCAAGAACCCGTTCCATTGATCTCTCACGAACGGTTTCAGATGGTGGCGTCCGTGATCAAGCATCTTTTTGTGCGCCGCCAGACCCCAACCCTGCCCCTCACCCTGTTGCTCGACCGAGAAGGTGCTCTGGTAAAGATTTACCGTAATAATCCGCCGCCGGACAGTTTGTTTTCCGATATGGAGAAGATCCCCTCCACGTGGGAGGACCGCCTCCAATTGGCCCTCCCGTTTGATGGTAGATACTACGGCGTCGTGGGAGGCCGGCTGGAAGTATATTTCTTGATCGCATCTCGACTTCTGGAACAAGGATACAGTGAGGCAGCCTTAGAACTATACCGCCGGGCAGCTATAATCGATCCCAAGATCAGTGAAATCCACAATAATATGGGTGCTGCTTATGCACGGCTGGGCCGGCTTGAGGAATCTTTGCATCACTTTCGCGAGGCTTCCAGACTTCATCCGGAGAATAGTGAAATACTTTTTAACCTTGGAACAACCCTTGCCATGATCGGGGAACTGCAAGAAGCTGTATCCATTTTGCAGCAGGCCACTGCGATTGATCGACTGGCTCCTCGAATCTGGCATAACCTGGGAAATGCCTACCTGAGTCTGGGGCGATTCTCTGAGGCTCAGACTGCTCTTGAATTTGGTCTGGAACTTGATCCCAAACAAGCGGAGGTCCACAACAGCCTCGGCACGCTTCATGCTGAACAGGGGCAATGGCGAAAAGCGATACAATTCTTTCGGGAAGCAACCCGGCTCCAACCCGACCTGTTATCCGCATACCTGAACCTGGGAATCCTCTACTGGAGACAAGGACAGCATCAGGAAGCCGTTCAGATGTTCCGCAAAGTGCTCGAAATAGATCCCGATCACCCCGATGCGACTCGTTGGATTGGGGAACTCACAGAGACACAATAAACAATCAGAAGCTAGGCGGCTCAAAAATAAACCAGCCACTGGGGAGGTGGGTATCTGTCAAAATGCCACTAGCCCGCATTTCTCAAGAGGTAAGAAAAAAGACAGCCCTTGGTGGTAAAAAGTTTTTATGCCACAACAACTTAAAGCCACGAAGGAAGCTGTCTTCTTACCCACAGAGTGTACTCCACAGGTCTGTCACTTTCAAAGC